>NZ_JAPWHT010000109.1:0-26203 GCF_027270795.1 Streptomyces sp. ActVer | reverse complement strand
GACCGGGCGGCGGCGAGCGGGCCCGAGGGCTGGCTCGTGGCGCCGGTCGAGGACCGGGGCAGACGGTGGGGGCGGCTGATCATGCTGCCCCACGCTTCCGGCCCGCCGATCGGCCCCGAGCAGACGATGATCCTCGAACAGGCCGCCACCGCCCTCACCCTGGCGCGGCTGACCGGCAGACCCGAGTGGGACCGGCGGGCGCACAGTTCCGTCCTGCTCGATCTGCTCCACTGGCGCTACCGGAGCCGTACCGAGGCTCGCCTGAGGGCCGAGGCGCTCGGACTGCCCACGACCGGTCACCGCCTCGTCCCGGTCGTCATCGACCACGGGGACACCGCCGACGGCGACACCACGGTGACCGGGCACCTCGCCGCGGAACTGCCCATCTCGGGGGTCAAGGCCCTGGTGGGAGACCTGTCCGAACACCGGACCGGACTGCTGCTGGCGCTGGCCCGCGCCTCGGCCTGGCAACCGGTGGTGGAACGCGTCGGCCGGGATCTGCGCGGCACGTTCGGGGAGGGGCTCGTCGTGGCGGTCGGCCCCGGCGTCACCGAACTCAGCCAGGTCACCAGATCGTTCCGCGAGGCCGAACAGATCGCCGACGCGATCGGCCCCGGGACGCTCGACCGCCCCTTCCATGTCGCCTCGGACATCGGTCTGCCGGAACTGCTGTACTCCCTGCGCGACGACGTGCGCGTCCAGCGGTACGTGGAACAGCAGCTCGGACGCCTCGTCCAGCACGACGCACGACACGGCAGCGACCTCCTTTCGACCCTGCGGGAATATCTCGTCGCCGCCGGCAACAAGTCGATCGCCGCCAAGCACGTCGGACTCTCCCGGCAGGCCTTCTACCAACGGCTGCGGACCATCGAGCGGCTCCTGGGCAACGACCTGGAGTCCGGCGCCCACCGCACCCAACTGCACGTGGCGGTCACGGCGTTGGACGTGCTCGGCGGTGCGGGCGGGACCGTCCGACCGGCTTCCCTGTGAGTCGCCCGCGGCGGTGAACACCGCTGTCGACGGACGCGTATCTGATCCCGGAGCGGCTCCCGCAGCGTGCGTGCGCACGTCGGGAAGAGACGAGGGATCATGACTGAACAGCGGTACCACGTCATCGGAATGACCTGCGGCCGCTGTGCCGACGCCCTGGAGACCAAGGTCGGCGGGGTGCTGGGCGTCGACCGGGTGGGCATCGACCTCGACACCGGTTCGGTGACCGTGAGGGGCGAGGCGCTCGACGGTTCGAAGGTGTGCGCCGCGATCACCGAGGCGGGCTTCGAGGTGGCCGCCGTGCTCTGACAACTGGCCGGCACAGCTCTGGTGGCGCCGGGCACCGCTGGATACGTTCCACCCATGCCCGCCGAGCCGACCGCCCTGAGCAAGCTCAACACCGAGGTCGTCCTCCGCTACCTGCGCGTGTTCGAGACACGGGACCTCGACGAACTCGCGGACCTCGTCGCCGAGGACGTGGTGGTCCATGGCGCCGGGCAGCATGTGCGGGGGCGGCGCCATCCGGGAAGGGCGATATCGACCCCAGGGCTGTCCAACTGCCGCGTACGAGTGGATGATCTGTTCGCCGCCGAGGACCGGGTGGTCACCGCTTTCACCCTGATGTACACGCACGACCGCACCGGGCGTGACCTGACCATGTCGGGCATCAAGTCCTACCGCCTGAGCGAGGGGCGGATCGTCGAGTTCTGGGGTGAGACCGATCTTTACGGCCTCCTCAGGCAGCTCGGGCTCGTTCCGGAGGAGATCCCGCCCTTCTGACCTCGGGCTCGCAGCGCGTCAGGTCGGTTCGCCGGCACGTACCCGGGCCAGTACCTCGCGGATCATGTCTGCGCTGATGGTGAAGTGGTCGCGTGCGATCTCCTCGGCCTTCTCGGGCTCACCGGCCTCGATGGCCTCGTAGAGGGCCTTGTGGTCCCTGCTGGCCCGGTGGAAGTGGGACCGTTCCCCCTTGCCCCAGGGTTCCGCGGGGAAGCCGAGGCTGATCCGGGTCAGCAGATCCCGGCTGAGCGTGGCGATCTGCGGGTTGTGCGTGGCCCGGCAGATGCTCTCGTGGAACGCGCTGTCGGCGATCTGTTCCTCGCGGGGTGTCGTCGCGGAGAGGTAGGCGGCGAGGGCATCGCGTATCGGTTCGAGGTCCTCGGGCCGTCGGCGCCGGGCGGCCGTGGCGGCCACCATGCCCTCCACCAGCCCTCGTAGATCGAAGAGTTGCTCGAACTCCTCCCAGCGGGGCAGCAGCGTGCGGCGGACCGCAGCCGCTGAGGACTCGCTCCAGCTCTCGCGCACGAACGCGCCGCCGTTGCGGCCGCGGCGGATCTCGATGACACCCACGGCCTGGAGACGTCCGACGGCCTCGCGCACGGTGGGACGGCTCACCCTCAGGAGCTGGGTGAGCTCGCGTTCGGCCGGCAGCCGCTCCCCCGGCAGGAAGTCCCCGACGGCGATCGCCGTGAGCAGCCGGTCGGAGACCTCGTCGACCGCGGACGTCACACGGACCGGGCGCAGGGACGGTGAAGGGGCACCACCGAGGAGGACACGGTCGAGCACCCGGGCGAACTCGTCCCCCGGCTCGGGCGGCTGCGGTGCGGATGTCAGCTGGTCCTCCTCAGGTCGGTCGCGGATGCCGGACATGTAAACGCGCGCTGGACACGTAAACACGCAGTTACGTCTTGCCCTGCCCCCGCTAAAAGGTCTTGTGCCCTAACCATTTGCCCAATCAGTATCGCAGCCACCCGTCACACCCATCTCGTTCCAGACAGGGACCGACCGATTCTCGGCCGGTCCGGGAGGCTCCCAGTGGCGATCCCCGAACCGAACCACACCGGAACCGTCGACTTCAACGGCTGGTCCACCTGGTACCGGATCACGGGCGAACCGGGCAAGACCCCTCTGGTGGTCCTGCACGGCGGACCCGGCGCCGGTCACGACTACACGCTGCGCATCGCGGGCATCGGCCGACAGGGCCGGCCCGTGGTGCACTACGACCAGCTCGGCGTCGGACGGTCCACCCATCTGCCCGACCGGGGCGCCGACTTCTGGACCGTCCAGCTCTTCCTCGACGAACTCGACAACCTCCTCAAGGCGTTGGGCATCTCCGACGCCTACCACGTCCTCGGTCAGTCCTGGGGCGGCATGCTCGCCGCCGAACACGCCGTACGGCGCCCGCCGGGACTGCGGAGCCTGGTCATCGCCAACTCCCCCGCGTCCATGGAGCTGTGGCTGTCCGGCGCGGCCGGGCTGCGCGCCGCTCTCCCGCCCGAGGTCCAACGGACCCTGCTCGCCCACGAGGACGCCGGGACCACCGACCACCCCGACTACCACGCGGCGGAGCAGGTCTTCTACGAGCGCCATGTCTGCCGCCTGGTCCCGACCCCGCCCGAGGTCCAGGCCACCTGGGACAACATCGAGGCCGACCCGACCGTGTACCACACGATGAACGGGCCGAACGAGTTCCACGTCGTCGGAACCCTCAAGGACTGGTCGGTCATCGACCGGCTGCACCTCGTCGACGTGCCGACCCTGCTGGTGTCCGGGCGGTACGACGAGGCGACTCCCGAGACCGTCCGTCCCTTCGCCGACCACATCCCCGATGTGCGCTGGCACTTCTTCGAGCACTCCAGCCATATGCCGCACGTCGAGGAGGAGGAGCTCTACCTCCAGGTCGTCGGCGCGTTCCTCGACTCGACCGACTGACTCGGCCGGCCGGCTCCACAGGCCGACTCACCCCGCGGCCTCTGCCGGACAGGTCCACCGGCCGGTTCGACCCGCCGCCACCTCACCCCCCTGTCTCCACCGCTCGATCCACCCACGGGAGTTCGGATGTCCCGCAGCACCAGACGCACCGCCCTCGTCGCCGCCACCGCCGCCCTCGCCCTCAGCGCCGCCGCCTGTTCGTCCTCCGACGACGGCAGCGCCTCCGGCCCGACCTCGTCCTCCTCCGGCTCCGGGTCCTCCGCCTTCCAGCCGGAGCACAAGGGAGGCACCCTGCGGATGGTCGCCCACGCGGCCGCCGGCAGCCTGGACCCGCAGGTGAACTACACCCTTCAGTACTGGCAGCTGTACCAGTCGATGTACGACGGTCTGCTGGCGTTCAAGAAGACCGGCGGCCAGCAGTCGTTCACCGTCGTACCGGACCTGGCCACGGCCATGCCCAAGGTGACCAACGGCGGCAAGACCTACACCTTCACCCTGCGCAAGGGCATCAAGTTCTCCAACGGGAAGGCCCTCACCACCGACGACGTGGTGGCGTCCTTCCAACGCATCTTCAAGGTCTCCAGCCCCACCGCGGGCACCTTCTACAACGGGATCGTCGGCGCTGACGCCTGTATCAAGAAGCCCGCGGACTGCACGCTCGACAAGGGCGTCGTCGGTGACGCGTCGGCAGGCACCGTCACCGTCAACCTCACCGCCGCGGACCCGGAGTTCCCGTACAAGCTGGCCGTCCCGCATGCCAGCGTGGTGCCGAAGGGCGCGCCGGCCAAGGACGCGGGCACAAAGCCACTGCCGACCACCGGCCCGTACACGGCGGCCTCGTACGATCCGAACCGGGCGCTCAAGCTGGTCCGCAACCCGCACTTCAAGGAGTGGTCGCGAGAGGGCCAGCCCCAGGGCTATCCCGACAGGATCGACTACACCTTCGGGCAGACCGTGGAGTCCGAGGTCACCGCCGTCCAGAACGGACAGGCGGACTGGATGTACGATCCGCCGCCCGCCGACCGGCTGAACGAGATAGGCACCAAGTACGCCTCGCAGGCGCACGTCAACCCGCTGACCGCGTTCTGGTATCTGACGCTCAACGTCAACTCGGCGCCGTTCGACAACAAGTTGGCGCGCCAGGCCATCAACTGGGCGGTGGACCGCGAGGCCGTGGTCCGGCTGTACGGCGGCAAGAACCTCGCCTCTCCCGCGTGCACCATCCTGCCGCCGGGTTTCCCCGGGCACGTCGACTCGTGCGACTACACCAAGGGCAGCGGGAAGACCTGGTCGGCCCCGGACCTGGCCAAGGCCAAGGCGCTGGTCAAGAAGTCCGGCACGGCGGGGCAGGAGGTCGGCATCGTCGTTCAGGACGACGAGGTCAACAAGTCGATCGGCCAGTACCTGCAGAGCCTGCTCACCCAGCTCGGCTACAAGGCCACCCTCAAACCGCTGTCGGGCAACATCCAGTTCACGTACATCCAGAACACCAAGAACAAGGTGCAGCTCGCCCTGACGTCCTGGTACCAGGACTATCCGGCGGCCTCCGACTTTCTCAACGTGCTGCTGTCCTGCGCCTCGTTCCACCCGGGCAGCGACTCCAGCATCAACATCTCCGGCTTCTGCGACAAGGGCATCGACGCGCGGATGCGGACCGCGCTGAAGACCGGGCAGACCGATCAGAAGAGCGCCGACCAGCAGTGGGGCACGATCGACCAGGACATCATGAAGGAGTCCCCGGTCGTCCCGGTGATCAACCCGAAGATCATCGATTTCACGTCGAAGCGCGTCGGCAACTACCAGTTCAGCAAGCAGTTCTACATGCTCGTCGGGCAGTTGTGGGTCAAGTGAGCCGCGCCATGGCCCCGTTGCCCACCACCGAGGCCCGGCGCTCGCCGGGCCCCTGGCGGACCGCCGTCGCCGACCTGTCCCGCAACAGGCCGGCGACGGCCGCGGCCGTCGCCCTGCTGATCGTCGTCGTGATGTGCCTGTGCGCCCCGCTGTACGCGGACCACGTCGCCCACACCGACCCGTTCCAGTCCCATGTCTCCGGCACCACGGTCGTCGAGGGCAAATCCGTGCCGGTGCTCACCCCGAGCAGTACCGGCCTCGGTCTCGGCGTCACGCCCATCGGGCCCACCTGGGACACCGCCCACTACTTCCTCGGCTCCGACAACCAGGGCCGCGACGTCATGGCACGGCTGCTGTACGGCGGCCGCACCAGCCTGTTCATCGGGGTCACCGCGGCCCTGCTGACCGTCGTCATCGGTACGGCCGTCGGCGTCCTCGCCGGCTACGCGGGCGGTGTCGTGGACGCCGTCATCTCCCGGATCCTGGACGTCATCTGGGCGTTCCCGGTGTATCTGCTGGCCATCTGCCTGTCGGTGGTGCTGCTCACCGACGGACTGCGGCTCGGTCCGGTCACGGTGGACGCGGGGAGCCTGTGGCTGCCCGTCGTGATCATCGCGGCGATCTACGTCCCGTACGTCGCCCGGCCCCTGCGCGGCCAGGTACTGGTGCTGCGCAACAAGGAGTTCATCCAGGCGGCCATCGGCTCGGGCGCGCCCGCCCTGCGCGTCATGCGCAGGGAGGTGCTGCCGAACGTCGTACCCACGGCGATCGTCTTCCTGCCGCTGATGACCGCGCTCGCCATGCTCACCGAGTCGGCGCTGTCGTTCCTGTCCGTCGGGGTCCAGCCGCCCGACGCGAGCTGGGGCACGATCATCGAGGACGGCCTGGGACTCCTCTACACCCGGCCCGCCGTGACGATCGCCCCGGGACTGCTCATCGCGCTGACCACGGTGGCGCTCAACGTCCTGGGCGACGGGGTGCGTGACGCGCTCGACCCGAGCGCCCGGCTGCGCGGAGGGGTGTGACCCATGCTGTACTTCGCCCTCCGGCGCTTCCTGTCCGCCCTGTTCGTCATGTTCGCGATCAGCGTGCTGGTGTTCCTGATCTTCTTCGCGACACCCGGCGTGGACCCGGCCGCGCGGATCGCGGGCCGCAACGCCGATCCGGCCACGCTCGCCCAGGTCCGGCACTCCTTCGGGCTGGACCGGCCGATGCCCGTCCGCTACCTGCTGATGATGCAACACCTGCTGGTCGACCGGGACTTGGAGTCGTTCGTCAACCGCGGCTCCCGCGTCGTCCCGCAGATCGTGCAGGCGATGCCCGTGACCCTGTCGCTCGTGGTGGGGGCGGCCGTCATCTGGATGACGGTGGGTATCGTGATGGGCACCGCCGCGGCCGCCCTGCGCGGCACGGTCGCCGACCCACTGATCATGCTGGTCGGCGTGGTCGGCGTGTCCCTGCCGGCCTACTGGCTCGGCGAGGTCGTCAACCTGGTCACCCAGAACCGGCTGCACGACACGGTGTTCTCCTGGGTGCCGCCACCCGGATACGTCGGACTGGGCAACGACCCCGGCCAATGGGCGCTGCACATGCTCTTCCCCTGGCTGACCCTGGCGCTGTTGTACGCCGGGATCTACGCCCGGCTGCTGCGCGGCGAGGTCGTCACCGCGCTGGGCGAGGACTACGTACGCACCACCCGTGCCAAGGGCCTGTCCGAGCGGCGCATCCTGGTCCGGCACGCCCTGCGCTGCTCGCTCATCCCGATCGTCTCCCTGTTCGGCCTGGACTTCGGCGCCCTCGTGGGCGGCGCCGCCCTGCTCACCGAGGTGGTCTTCGGGCTGCCGGGCGTCGGCAAGCTCACCTTCGACGCCCTGCAGAACCTGGATCTGCCCGTGATCATGGGCACGGTCCTGTACGCGGCCTTCTTCGTCGTCCTCGCCAACGCCCTGGTGGACATCCTGTACGCGCGACTCGACCCGAGGGCCCGCCATGCCTGATCAGCGACTCACCGAACTGCCCGGCCAACCCCTGCTGGACGTACGCGACTTGAGGGTGACCTTCCGTACCCGCCGAGGCTCTGTCACGGCGGTCGACGGTCTCTCCCTCTCGGTGTCTCCCGGCGAAATCCTGGGCGTGGTGGGCGAGTCGGGCTCCGGCAAGAGCGTGTCGATGCTGGCCGTCCTGCGCCTGCTGACCAACCCGAATGTCACCGTCTCGGGCCAAGTCCTCTTCCGTGGTCGCGACTTGCTCGCTCTCCCCGACAAGGACATGCGCGCGATACGAGGCCGGGAGATGGCCATGGTCTTCCAGGACCCGATGACCGCGCTGACCCCCGTCTACACCGTGGGCTGGCAGATCGCCGAGCAGATACGGGCCCACGAGCAGGTGTCGCGCAAGGCCGCACGGGCTCGCGCGGTGGAGCTGCTGTCCGACGTCGGCATCCCCGACGCGGCCTCGCGGGTGAACGCCTATCCGCACGAGTTCTCCGGCGGCATGCGGCAGCGCGCGGTCATCGCGATGGCCCTCGCCTGCGGCCCCTCACTGCTGATCGCCGACGAACCGACCACGGCCCTGGACGTGACGATCCAGGCGCAGATCCTGGACCTGATGCGGGAGTTGAACGCACGCGGCTCCGCCGTGGTGCTCATCACGCACGACATGGGCGTGGTCTCCGAGATCGCCGACCGGGTCCTCGTCATGTACGGCGGCCGGGCGGCCGAGGAAGGCCCTCGCCAGGCGGTGTTCCACGGCCCCCGCCACCCGTACACCTGGGGTCTCCTCGACTCGGTCCCGCGCGTCGGCGGAACCCGACTGCGACGGCTGCCCACCATCGCGGGTATGCCGGTCTCGCCGGACAGCCTCCCCGAGGGCTGCGCGTTCGCGCCGCGCTGTCCGGCGCGTCACGACCGTTGCGAGGAGCGCCCCGAGCTCGCCACGGGGAACGGCAACACCGCCCACCGCGACGCCTGTTGGCTGCCACCGGACGATCGCGCGGCGCAGCGTCTCGCGGCACGGGCAGGCTCAGGGACTGGGGCACGGAGGACGGACGAGACGGACAGGGAGATGGCGCCGTGACAGCCCTCGACACAGCGGCAGCGGACGACGGCACCCGGCCACGCGGCAACGTACTGCTGCGCGCCACGGACGTCACCAAGCACTACACCCTGCGCGCCGACTCGCTCGTCCGGCACCGCAAGGTGCTGCGAGCCGTGGACGGAGTCTCGCTGGAGGTGCGTGCCGGGGAGACGCTCGGCATCGTGGGCGAGTCGGGCTGCGGCAAGTCCACCCTCGGCCGCTGCCTGGTCAGGCTCACCGACCTCACGAGCGGCCGGGTCGAGTTCGACGGCCAGGACATCAGCACGCTCTCGGCACGCCGCCTGCGCCCCGTACGCCCCGGCATGCAACTGGTCTTCCAGGACCCGCAGGCCTCACTCAACCCTCGGCGCCGTGCCGGTGACATCGTCGCCGAGCCGCTGCTCATCCACCGCTACGGGGACGCCGCCGCCGTCCGGAAGCGGGTCGCCGAGCTCTTCGACGTCGTGGGGCTCGCCACGGCGCACCTGGGGCGGTACCCGCACGAGTTCTCCGGTGGCCAGCGCCAGCGCATCGGCATCGCACGCGCGCTGGCCACCGACCCGAAACTGATCGTCGCCGACGAACCGGTGTCCGCCCTCGACGTGTCGATCCAGGCCCAGGTGCTGAACCTCTTCGCCGATCTCCAGGACGAGTTCGGGCTGACGTACGTCTTCATCGCCCACGACCTCGGGGTGGTCCGGCACGTGTCGGACCGGATCGCCGTCATGTACCTCGGCGAGATCGTCGAACTCGCCGGGACGGATGAGCTGTACGCGGCCCCGGCCCACCCCTACACCGAGGCGCTGATGTCCGCGGTGCCGGAGATCGACGACGGCACCGACGCGGCGGTGGCCGGATCGCGCCGGGAACGCATCGTCCTCAGCGGTGACGTGCCCAACCCGGTCGCCAAGCCGACCGGTTGCACGTTCCACACCCGTTGCCCCTACGCACAGGAGCGCTGCGCGGTGGAACGACCCCCGCTCACCCGGACCGCTTCGGGCCGTGAGGCCGCCTGCCACTATCCACTGACGGGCTGAGACTTCGACCTTCGCGCCCCTGTCCAGCGGAAACGGGGCCTTTCACCCTAACGAAGTGCCGGTGCCCGACGACCGGACGGGCGGGGCCGATCGTCCACTAGCTTCCTTCCCCTGACACCAGGGAACATAGGAGCAACGTGGCCGGAGTGAGCCTCCCGGAACATCCGTACAGCCGCACGGAGGCGACCCGGCTGTTGTGCGCCGGCGTCTATCAGGACGCCGGCTTCCGGCGCCGGGTCATCGATGAACTCGTGGATCACCAGGAGCGGCCGGTGGCCCCTCCGCTGGGGGTCGACGTCCTGCCCGTACTGGCCCACGCCGTGCGTGTCACCCGGCAGGAGGCGCGGACGGCAGGGCTGATGCTCGTCGCCTGGCTCGGATTCCTGCTGTCCGACGTGGTGATGTTCTGGGACCGCGTCGCCGACAGCTGGGGCGACGGGGCCGAGGTCGGCTTCGGTGACGTGTTCACCGCGTTCTACGCCGGCGACGAGAAGCTCACCGCCGGAATGCCCATGCCGTGGTCGCAGTTCTACGCGTTCGTCGCCCTCGGCCTGTGGTTCGCGCACGCCGTGAAGACGCAGAGCTCCGAGGGACGTCAGGCGGGCCTCCCCGACCCGGTGGCCAAGGCGGCCGAGGGCTTCGGCCGCACGGTGACGTGGTGCGCGGCGATGTTCGCCCTCTTCTACTGGTACTGGTATGTGGCCGGGGTGCTCCAAGGCACCGTACAGACGCCGTATCCGCTGCTGTTTCCGCTGCTCATCGCGTTGATCGCATGGTGGCACCAGGCCACTCAGCGTCGGTCCCTGTGCCGCTGGCTGTCGCGCTGGACCTTCCAGAGGACGACTCAACCGGACCTGCCCGCAGGGCCGTTGTACGAGGATCTGCTCGCCAACATCCAGCGCGAGCAGAAGGCCGCCCTGACCCTCTACGAAGCGGACAGCCCCTTCGTCGGGCTGGGCACACGGCGTCGGGCCTGGTCCTTCGCGATGGAACTGCGCAAGCGCTCCGGGCCGCCGACCGGGCCCGCCACCCCGGCCGATCCCGCCTCGAACGGGGCCCTGATCCCGCACCAGGACAAGGGACCGCTCACCGCCGAGGGCGCACTCGCCATGATCGAGCCCCAGTTGCTGCGGCTGCGCGACTCGGCCGCACGCACCGGGAAGGACCGGCTCCGCGAACTGGAGATCGACCGTTTCGTCTATCTGCCGGGCGGTGTGGGCCGTGACGAGGAACTGCACGTCGGCGGCAGCCCGGACGCGAGCGCGACGGCGGCGGGCGGACCCAACAGTGGCGGTCTGACCGTCTACGACCCCGTCCAGGTCGCCGCCCACTTGAAGGAAGCCGTCGACGAGGGCGGCGAGGGGCGGCGCGTGTTCCTGCGCGTCCGCATCGGCGCCTGGCACGAACAGGTCGTGGTGACGGTCCTGGTCCGTGTCCACACCCAGGGCGGCATGCTCGTGCTGGAGGTCTCACCGTACGTACTCGGCCCGGTCCGCAAGGACTTCAGGAACGTGGACGCCCTGGTGGACCGGCTGCCCGAGGGCTGGGCGCGCGGCGCGGTACGTGCCATGGGCCACGGTCCCGCGACCGGCGTCAGCGCGGGCATCAGCGCCTTGAAGACCGTCTCCAGGGAGCTCAGCACCGGCTGGTCCACCCGCGAACCGGCCCCCGACGTGCCCCGGGTCTCGCTGCGTCAACTGACGTCCACCTCCTTGCTGTCGCCCTATCAGGAGATGGACGTCACCCGGTACATCAAGACCGTCGAGGAGCGCATCGTGAACGGCGTGCGCCAGGCGCTCCACGCCCACGGCTACCAGACCGAGCAGTTCGAGCAGCACGTCTACCAGGTCAGCGGTGGAAGCGTCTTCGTGCAGGCGATGTCCGGCGGCTCCGTCGCCACCGGCCCCCACGGCAGCGCCAC
This sequence comes from Streptomyces sp. ActVer, assembly GCF_027270795.1. NCBI lineage: Bacteria > Bacillati > Actinomycetota > Actinomycetes > Kitasatosporales > Streptomycetaceae > Streptomyces > Streptomyces sp. ActVer. Next base: position 14,617 of record NZ_JAPWHT010000109.1, on the reverse strand, counting down.
CTCGCACAACACCGCCCCGGCGCACGGCACACCGAGCACCGACCCCAGCTAGGTACCGGACCCCAAGGACCCCATCACATGAGCGACACAGGACACCCCACCCCCGGCCCGCCGGCGCAGGACGGCGGTGCCGGCAGCGTGCACATCGGCTCCATGAGCGGCGGCTCGATCGCCACCGGCAGCCACGGCAGCGCGTACTCCGTCAACCGGACGGCGGCGGAGCCGGACGTGCGGCACGCCGAACTGCTCCAGGCGATTCGTGCCCTGCGCGAATCCCTGCCTGCACAGGAGCGGAGCGCCGAGGACACGACCCTCGACGGTGAACTGGCCGACGCGGAGGCGGAGATCACGCGTACCGGCGCCGCCGGGCCGGAACGCCTCACCCGCCTGCTGACGGGCGTACGCGGCTGGCTGGGATCGCAGGCCGCTGCCGCCGGAGCCGTCGCCTCGGCGACCGCCGTCGTCCAGGGCATCGCCCAGCTCCTCGGATGACCGACGGGATGACGACGCGCGGTGGCAGGCAGCAGATGACGGGCGCGGGACGGCGAAACGGAGGGCCGCGGCGATGAGGGTGTTCGACATCGAGCGTCAGGAGTGGGGCGGTTCCCGGCGCGAACGTCTCTTCCACCCTGACCAGTACCTGGACGTGCCGCGGCAGAAGAGCGTCCGGCAGCAGACGGGGATCGTGCTCGCGGTCGCCGGGCTCGCCTTCGGCATCTGGGCACTGGCCTGGAAGGACGAGCCGGAACCGTACCGGGAACCCGCCGCCACCGGGCAGGACTCCTCGGAGACGACCTCGGGCGGGACCGGGGACGACGTGCCACCGGACGGGTCGCCCTCGCAGGACACCACCTTCGAGTCGTCGGCAGCCCTCCCCGAGGACTACGAGTCCTTCCAGGACGTCGCGGGGTATCGGGTGGCGCTGCCGAAGGGCTGGGAGCGCGAGAGCCGGTCCTCGCAGTACGGCATCGACATCGTCGACTACCGCAGTCCGGACGGCACCCGGCGGCTTCAGGTGTTCCAGGTGATGGAGACCTCTCCGTACTCCTCCTTGCAGGCCGCGCAGATCGAGGCGGAGAAGCTCGACGGATACGAACCGGTCTCCATGGAGGAGGTCCCGAGTGCCGTGGGGCAGGCGGCCGAGCACGAGTACCGAGCCGACGAGATCGCGGGCGAGCAGGGCAGCGTCGGCACCCGGCACGTCATCGACCATCGCTTCGAGGCGACGGACGGCGAACGGTACGCACTGGTCGCGTACGGCTCCGAGGCCGACGGGACCGAGGACGAACGGGAGCTCGTGGACACTGCCCTGCTCTGGTTCTGCCCGCCCGGGACGCAGTGCGACGACCCGGTCGGCTGACTGGGTCGGTCAGCCCGTGACCGGCCCGGTCAGAAGATTCCCTGTCCGGGGACGAGGATCCCGCGTGGGTCGTACGTCTTCCGCGCGGCGGCGAACCGGGGCCAGGCGGGCCCGAAGTGCCGTCGCCAGTCGGCCCGGTCGAAGGGCACGGAGCCGACCGGGTACCGGGTGCCGCCGGCCGCGCGGACGAGTTCGTACGCGGACCGGTTGGCCGCCAGCAGTCGCCGGACCGACGCCGCGTCGTCGGGAGGGGTGCTCCGCAGGATCGCGAAGAGGTAGGGCACGGGGTCGTCGGGCATGCGCAGCAGCGGGGTCCGCAGACGTTCGCGCACCAGCGGGTAGAGCAGCACGACGCCGCCCGGACCCACGTCGTCCGGGGTGAGCGCGTCCAGGAGCCGGCCCGTCACCTCGGGCGCCTTCCGGCCGGGCACGAGCAGGTTGAGCCATGGATGGGCGTACGCCCACAGCCCGGCTTCCTTGAGAGCGGCGACGGCCGGGGCGAGCCGGTCGAGGAAGTCGTAGTACGGGATGTCCGTGATCTCAGCGCCGGACGGGTCGTGCCGCAGGCCCCGCAGGAGCGCGGTGTCATCGGACACGTCTCCCGCGGGAGGTCCGTAGGCGACGGCCTCGATGACGTACCCGCGGAAGGCACCCGTGGCGTCCGGAACGATCTGCCCCTCGACGTAGGAGAATCGTCGGTCGCCGACGAGCAGACGCTGGTCCTCCACGAAGGTCCGCAGATCGTCGTACGGCAGGAGGTAGTGGCGCACGGTCTCGGGCGCGCGGACCAGTCGTACGGTCGCGCCGACGACCACGGCGCACTGGCCGAGGCCGGCGAGTACGGCGAGGAACAGGTCGCGGTGGCGGGTCGGGGAGCAGCGCAGCAACTCCCCTGCGCCGGTGACGACTTCGAGTTCCAGGACGTTGTCGACCTGCGCGCCGTGGCGGTGGGTCTGGCCGCCGAGGCCGCCGACGGACAGTGTTCCGCCGACGGAGAGTTCGAGGTAGTCGGTGAAGACGGGAGGGGTCAGGCCGTGGACGAGGGTGGCCTTGGCGACGTCGCTCCACTTCGCGCCCGCGCCGACCCGGACGTGGGCGCGGCCGGGGCCGATGGGCTGGACGGCGGCGAGCGGAGTGGTCTCGACGACGAGGCCGCCCGCGACCTGTGCCTGGCCGTTCGTGGCGTGGCCCTGTCCGCGTGGGGCGACCGGGATTCCGCGCCTGTCGCAGAACCGCACCATCGCCACGACGTCCGCGACGGAGCCCGGGCGCAGCACCGCGGCCGGTCGGCGGTGCACGATGTGGCCGAAGTCGTCGGCGGCGGCGCTCAGCGCGGCCTCGTCGGTGTGGAGGGTTCCGTCCAGATCTGGGATGCCGTGCAGCGGCCCGTCGGACGGGGTCACCGCCCAGCTGCGGGTGAAGGGGTCGAAGCCGATCACCGCGGTTCCTGCGGCGGCCAGGCCGCGCAGCACGGAACGTCGAGGCGGTCTGCGGGACATGCGTTCCTCCAGGGGAAGGACCCGATGAACCGGTCAGAAACCGCCCACTCTAGAGCCATTGGCGCACGAGGACACGGCCCCGCGCCGGTGCTCCCCGGGCTTCGTTCGGGCCGGGCGTTCCCCGCGCCGGCGGGCTCGTGGTGTGCGTGGCTCAGGCGCGGGTATCGCGCGGTGCGGCCGTCGTGCCGCGTACCTCCAGCACCGGCGTGCTGAGGACGGTCTCGGCGGGACGGGCGGGGTCGGCGATGCGGTCGAGCAGGCACTGCGCGGCGCGGCGGCCGACGTCGTGGCCGGCGCTGTCGACGGTGGTGAGCCACAGGTGCCGCAGGCGCGCGAGGTAGGTGTTGTCGTAGCCGACGAGGGAGAGGTCGTGCGGCACGCGGAGGCCGAGTTCCTCGGCGGCCGACAGTGCGCCGACACCGGCGATGTCGTTGAAGGCGAAGACGGCGGTGGGCCGTTCGCCCGCGCTCAGCAGCCGGACCGCGGCCCGGTAGCCGCCCTCCTCGGTCAGGTCGCCCTGTTCCACGACGGCCGTGTCGGCCAGTCCGTGTTCGCGCATGACCGTCTCGAAGCCGCGGCGGCGCAGTTCGCCGACCATGCCCTGTCCCGCGATGTGGGCGATGCGCCGGTGGCCGAGCGCGATGAGGTGCTCGGTGGCGAGCCGGGCGCCGTACTGGTCGTCGTTGGCGACGAGGTCGACGTGCGGCAGTACGGGTTCGCGGGCTCCGGCGACGACGGTGGGCACCCGCGTGGCGGCCGTGCGCAGTGCCTCGGGGCCCGGCAGCGTGCCGACGGCGATCAGACCGTCGACCCGCAGGTCCGTGAAGGCGCGGGTGAGGTCCTCGCCGAGGCGCAGGTTGAGGTGGCCGTCGGCAAGGAGCATGCGCAGGCCGTGGGCGTGCAGCAGGGAGTTGAGGCCGTCGAGCAGTTCCACGAACCAGGGGTTGCGCATGTCGTTGAGGAGCACTCCGACCGTGCGGGTGCGGCGCTCGCTGAGGCTGCGCGCGGCGGCGTTGGGCCGGTAGCCGAGCTCTTCGACGGCGGCCAGCACGGCCTGCCGCTTCTCGGGGCGCACCTGGTCGGATCCGCGCAGCACGAGCGAGACCAGGGATTTCGACACTCCGGCCCGTTCGGCGACGTCGCGGATCGTCGGTGGTCTCATGAAATGGACCGTTCCATAAGGATCGATGGCTTGTCAAAGGGTTCCGATGGGGCTCTGAGGGGCTTGACACGTGCAGGAACGGGCCTTCAGTGTGAACCGGAAGAGTTCTGGACCGGTCCAAAGAAGTCCGAAGAAGGGCAGTCATGGTGAGTACGCTCGGCGTCGCCGTCGTGGGGTTCGGCTGGATGGGGCGGGTGCACACCCAGGCGTACGCCCGTGTGCCGCACCACTTCCCCCAGCTGCCCGTGCGGCCCGAACTGGTCGCCGTGGCCGACGAGGTGCCCGGCCGGGCCGAGGAGGCCGCCGGGCAGTACGGTTTCGCGACGGCGGCCCGGGACTGGCGGGAGGTCGCCGCCGACCCCCGGGTCGAGGCGGTGAGCATCGCCGCCCCGAACTTCCTGCACCGCGAGATCGGCGTCGCGATGGCCGAGGCGGGCAAGCACATCTGGATCGAGAAGCCGGTAGGCCTCACCGCCGAGGACGCGCGGGCCGTGGCCGGTGCCGTCACGAAGGCGGGCGTGCAGGGCACGGTCGGCTTCAACTACCGCAACGCACCTGCCGTCGTGGCGGCCCGCGAACTGATCGCCGCCGGCGGGATCGGCACGGTCACCCACGTCCGCATCCGCCTCTTCAGTGACTACGCGGCCCATCCCGAGGGTGCCCTGACCTGGCGGTACGAGCGTGAGCGCGGCGGCAGCGGAGTGCTGGGCGATCTCGCCTCGCACGGTGTGGACCTGGCCCGCTTCCTGCTCGGCGAGATCGCGTCGCTGGCTGCCGACACGGCCGTCTTCGTCCCCGAGCGCGCCCGTCCCACCGGCGCCACCGCGGGCCACACCCGCTCGGCGGGCGGCGAGCTGGGCCCGGTGGAGAACGAGGACTACGTGTCCTGCCTCCTGCGCTTCGCGTCCGGCGCCCGCGGTGTCCTGGAGGCCTGCCGGGTCTCGGTCGGCGAGCAGAACAACTACGGCTTCGAGATCCACGGCACCAAGGGCGCGGTCTCCTGGGACTTCCGCCGCATGGGCGAGCTGAGCGTCAGCCGCGGCACGTCGTACCAGGACCAGCCGGTCAGCACGCTGTACGTGGGCCCCGGGCACGGCGAGTACGCCGCCTTCCAGCCGGGCTCGGCCAACAGCATGGGTTACGACGACCTCAAGGTGATCGAGGCCTACAACTTCCTGCGCTCGATCACCGAGGGCACGGCGTACGGCGCCACGGTGGAGGACGCCGTCCACAGCGCGGCCGCCCTGGACGCGATGTCCCGCTCCGCCGAGAGCGGGACCTGGGCGAGTCCCGTGTAAGGACCGAAACTCGCGTGGGGACCGAAACCCGCGTGAGGACCGAGGCCCGTACCTACGAGGTGTGGCGGGTGAACAGCCCGTGGAAGCCGAAGGGGATGGCGTGCGGCACGTCCGCACGCGCCAGCACCTCGTACGTACGGGCGTCCAGCACCAGCAGGAACGACGAGCCCCGCGCCGAGTCGAGGACCACCGACAGCACGACGCCGTCGTCCTCGCCCTCCGCGCCGGGCGCGGCCGTCGGCGCCGCCACGAAGACCGGCTCGCCCGGGTAGCAGCCCTCCTCGGACCACTTCAGCGCGTGGCCCGTCGTCACGTCGACCTTCACGAGCTGGTTGAGGAAGTCGTCACCGCTGCGGTCGCGGGCGCCCACACCGTACGCGTAGCGGTAGTCGACGCCGTTGTGCCGCTCGTACGCGATGCGCGGCAGCTCCAGTGACTCCTCGGACAGTCGCCTGATCTCGACGTCGCCGGTGCCGAGGCCGATGCGGTAGCGGGTGGGCAGCGCGAACGGGACCGCGTCGCCCGCGCGCAGTCGGTCCAGGTACAGCGTGTCGATGATCGAGGCGTCCTCGTACGAGCACATGTCGAGGACGATGTCGTCGCCGTCGTCGAAGGCGTTGATGTGGTGGAACGCGAAGAACGCCGGCCCCTCGTACACACCGCGCACCGAGCCGTCGCGCAGGTCCATGACCGTGAAGCGGGTGCCGCGCTCCGGCTCCCAGCGGTAGTTCTCGATGAACGGCCGGCCGCTGAGCACGATGCTCATCGGGTTCACCACGAGCGGGAACTCCGCGAGGACCGCGTACCGGCGTGTGATCGCGAAGCTGTGCATGTAGGAGGGGCGGGCGATCCGGCGGCTGCCGATCAGCTCGCGGGCGGTGCCCGTGGCCTTCTGCCGGTAGACGCGGTACTCGCTGGTGCGCGAGAAGTGCAGGAGGTAGTTGACCAGGTCGCCGGTGGTGGGGTCCTGGTGCGGGTGGGCCGTCGTCAGCTGGCCGCTCAACTCGTCCTCGTAGCCGACCACTCCCGCGGTCGCGAGCGTGTCCCGGGCGAAGGCGACCGGTATCGGCGTCTCGGTCAGCGCCACGAAGCGGTCGCCGAAGCGCGTGATGTTGACGTTCGCGTTCAGCGTGGGCCTGCGCGAGAAGCGGGTGAAGAAACGGGCGAACAGTGAGCGGCACGGGTCGGTCGCGAACTCGGGGTAGGCGATCGTCCCCGACTCGACGGCGCGTCGGGAGGCGGTCTCGAGGAACCTGTTGGCGTAGGAGATCTTCCCGCCGTCGATGGTGAAGCGGTGCAGCATCGCCTGCCCGTCGAACCAGTGCCGCAGGGAGCGCTCCCCCGCGTCATAGCGCGCGGGGCCGTTGCGCAGCAGGCTCCCCTCCAGCCAGCCGGGCAGCGCCCCTTTGACCGGAAGCTCTGCGACTTCGGCCTCGTCGTGCAGCCCCTGAAACCCGGCCGCGAAACCCGGTGTACTCATGGTCGCCTCCCGACATGCCACAGTGGACTGTGCTCTTCATTTCATGGCACACCGTCCACAGTGGAATGTCAAGGGAAGAACGGGATGGCCGACCTCAACCCCACCGCGGCTTCGCTGCTCGGTTTCCTGCACGGCGGGGAAGCCAGCGGGTACGAGCTGGTGCACACCGCCGAGCAGCTCATCGGCGACTTCTGGACCCTCACCCGGAGCCAGGTCTACCGCGAGCCCGCGGCCCTCGCCGGCCGCGGGCCCGTCGAGGCCGGGCCCGCGGGCCCTCGGTCCCGGCAGCCGTACCGGCTCACCGACGAGGGCCGGGCCGCCTTCGCCGCGTGGCTCGCCGAGCCGCCGGGCTCCGAGCAGATCCGCTATCCGCTGCTGCTCACCATCGCCTTCGGCTCCGCGCTGGACCGGGATCGACTGATGGAGTTCATCGCCGAGCACCGCGCCGACCACGAGCAGCGGCTCGCGGACTACCGGGAGAGGGTGGCCGCGGGCGCCCCCGACCGCTTCACGGAGGCCACGCTGGCCTTCGGCATCCGTTACGAGGAGGCGGTGCTGGCCTGGATGGACGAGCTGCCCGCGATCCTGGACGGACGGTAGGGCCTCGGCGCGGGCGGACCGCCCTCAGCGGGGCGCCGGAAGCGGCACCGGACTCGGGCAACTGCTAGCGTCCGACCGCGTGAACGACAGTGTGTATGTGGGAAACGCGGGCAAGGACGCGGCGCTGGACCGGGGGTGGCTGCTCGGGCACTTCAAGGACGCCGACGATCCACGCCACAGCGAGGCCCTGGAGATCAAGTGGGGCGTACACCCCAAGGGCGACGAGCGGGCGCGGTGGGTCGAGGGCGAGGAGCGCACGGCCCTCCAGGTCCTGGTGAGCGGCCGGTTCCGCGTGGAGTTCCCCGGCCGCAGCGTCACGCTGCAACAGCAGGGTGACTACGTGGTGTGGGGGCCCGGAGTCGACCACTCGTGGTTCGCGGAGGAGGAGTCGGTCGTGCTGACCGTCCGCTGGCCGTCCGTGCCCGGCTACGCGGCCCCGGAGACGGACCACGACCCTCAGTAGGATCGACGGCTCATGGACACGAGCACGATGAACGAGATGATCGCTGTCCCGCCGGGGCAGGTCACGCTGTCGGACCGGCGGACGCAACGCAGTTGGCGGGTCGACCTCGCGCCCTACCGGCTCGGGGCGTCCCCGGTCACGCAGGCGCTGTACGCACAGGTCACGGGTGCGCGGCCGAGCAGCTCCGAGGGCGACCGGCTGCCCGTCGAGGGCGTGTCCTGGTGGGACGCGGTCCGGTTCTGCAACGCGCTTTCCCGGCATGAGGGGTTGACCCCTGCCTACCTCTTCCACGCCGGCTCCGAAGGCGTGGAAGGGCGGGACGGGCTGGACGGGGTGGACACGACGGACGGCATCGAGTGGGACACGGCCGCGGACGGATACCGGCTGCCCACCGAGGCCGAGTGGGAGCACGCGTGCCGCGCCGGTACCACCGGGCCGCGTTACGGGCCGCTCGACGACATCGCCTGGTACCGCGGCAACTCGGACGAGCGCATCCACGACGTGGGCGGCAAGCAGCCCAACCCCTGGGGCCTGCACGACATGCTCGGCAACGTCTGGGACTGGTGCTGGGACGTCTACGACGCCGAGGTCTACGGGACCTACCGGGTCCTGCGCGGCGGCGGCTGGTTCGACGAGCACTGGAGCTGCCGGGCCTCCGCACGGCGCCGCAGCCACCCGAGCTACCAGGTCGACGACGTGGGGTTCCGCGTCGCGCGCTCCGCCGCGCCCTGATCCGCCCACCGGGACGGGGACTTGGCCGGGTCGACCGGGACGGCGAGTTGCCCGGAACAGGGAGTTGCCCGGGTCGTCGGCGAACCCGGAGCTCAACGCGTCCTCCACACCCGGGCGACCGCACCTCACACAACGTTCACATTTGTTGACGCAGCGCATTGGGTTGCACCAAGATCTTCAACGGATCAGTGATCGCGCCCTCGGCGAGGAGCGCGAACTCCCCCATGCCCCGCCCGTGTTGACCGCGGCCCGCCAGGCCGCGCCGCCACCGGCAGCCGGGGCCTCCCCCACACCTTTCACCTCAAGGAGTCTGTCTTGCTGCGCCACAATTCCGCGCTGCGCGCCGTCGCGCCCGCCGCCGTCCTCGCTCTCACCCTCAGCGCGTGCGGCGGTGGCGACGACGCCGGCACGGACGCGAAGAAGTCCTCCCGGCCCAAGGCCACCGCCTCGCAGTCCAAGGCCGCGTCCGGGGGCGAGCTGGCCACCGGCGAGAGCGCCACAGGGAAGGTCGAGGAGGAAGACGGCAAGGTCACGTACGAGATCACCGCCCAGAAGGTGGATCTCGGCACCGAGGCCGAGGCCGAGAAGCTGGTCCAGGACAAGGCCGACGCCAAGGGCATGGCTCTCGCGGTCGCCCATGTGAAGTACACCCACAAGGCGGGCCCGGCTCTCACGAGCGACTCCGACGCGGGCGACGGCGCCACCATCTGGGCGGACGGACAGCGCGGCACCCTGCTCCTCGGCTCCGCCGACGACGCCCCCGGCTGCGAGGACCCGTACGACGTCACGAGCTGGAAGTCCGGCGAGAGCCACGTCTTCTGCGAGTCGTACCTGGTCCCCTCGAACGCGAAGTCCCTTGAGGTCCACTGGTCGGAGGAGGACGGCGAGCCGTACATCTGGAAGTTCCCCAACGAGTAGGCGGAACGCCCGCGGCATGGCTACACCGGCCCCCGAGCGGGAAAAGGAAGGTCAACAGCCGCACGGGGGTGGTGTCATGGCGTGGCGGACGGGGTGGTTCGCGTCGGCGGGGGCCGGGGTGGTGCGCTTGTTGGCGGCCTTGGCCCGGCCTGTGCTCGTGGCGGTTCTCGGGCCGCCCGGTGCTGCCGTCGGAGGGCCCGCAGGGGCCGTGGCCGCCTCGGGTGGGCAGGCGTTGGACCGGGTCGCGGCGCGGCAGCAGGCGTTACCCGGGCTGCTGAGGATCTCGCGGCGGGGGCGGGTGCCGACCGTGGCCGACGCGCGGGATCCGATCTGGCTCGGTGTGCATCCTGCGCCGCCGGGCGGTGGTGGGGCGGCGGGTCTCGGCCGGGTGCCCGCGTTCATCGACCGGGACATGATGCCCCAGGTGGAGGCCGCGCTCAGTGCGGGTGAGGGGTTCGTCCTGCTGGTCGGTGAGTCGACGGCGGGCAAGTCGCGGCTCGCGTACGAGGTGATGCGCAAGCATTTCGCCAAGTACCACCTCATCGTGCCCGACAGCCGGGAGTCGGCCGTTCCCCTGGTCGACCTCGTCGTGCGGACGCGCCGGGCCGTCGTGTGGCTCGACGAGCTGGACGTGTTCCTGGGGGTCGGCGGGCTGACCGCGGGTCATGTGCAGCGGATGCTGGGCGCCGAGGACTCCAGTGTGGTGATCCTGGCGACGATGAGCGCCCAGCAGCACGGCAAGTTCGGGGCCAGGTCGGGGGCCGACAACGAGCCCGGGTTCGATGTCCTGCGCAGCGGCCGTGAGGTGATCCGGCTGGCCACGACGGTGCGGGTCGACCGTACGTGGAGCGCTGCCGAGATCGCCCGCGCCGAGCGGCACACCGAGGACCCCCGGATCAGGGCGGCGGTCAAGGGCGCCGGCCGGGACGGGCACGGGGTGGCCGAATACCTCGCCGCCGCACCGCAGTTGCTGGACGAGTGGCACAACGCCTGGTCGCCCGGCACGCATCCGCGCGCCGCAGCGTTGGTGACGGCCGCCGCGGACGCCCGTCGTACGGGCTTCCACCAGCCGCTGCCGCAGGAGGTCCTGCGCCGGCTGCACGAGGTGTATCTGGAGCGGCGCGGCGGGACCGCGCTGCGTCCGGAGCCCTGGGAGGAGGCGCTGACCTGGGCGACCGAACCCCTGCACGCCACGTCCAGCCTGCTGCTGCCCCACGACGGGGACCGCTTCCAGGCCTTCGACTACCTCCACCACACCCTCGACGAGCAGGTCCCGCCGCCGCGCATCCCGGACACCGTCTGGGAGACCCTCATCGGGCACGCGAACGCCGCGGGAGCACTCGACATCGGCACCACCGCCTACCAGCGCGGCGACCTCTCGCACGCCATGGCCGCGTTCGAGAAGGCCGGCCTGGGCCGCGGACGGCTGCCCCGCCAGTGGTACGCGACCTGTGTGGGCGAAGCCGGCAACCCCGCGCGGGCCGTCGAGCTGTACGGGGAGCTGGTGACCGAGTCGACGGACGAACTGGGCCCGGACGCCCGCGAGTCACTGGAGAACCGCAACGCCTACGCCCGGTACGTCGGCATGGCCGGCCACCCCGCCGAAGCGGCGGACCTGCTGCGCGACGTCGTCGCCGACCGCGCACGCGTGCTGGGTGCCGGGCACTCCCACACCCTCAACAGCCGCAACAACCTTGCCCTGTTCCTCGGCGAGTCCGGCCGGATCGGCCCGGCGCTGGCCGAGTTCGAGGCGGTGCTCGCCGACCGCACCCGGCTGCTGGGCGCCGACCATCCGCACACCCTCAGCACCCGCTACGGGCGCGCGTATCTGCTGGGCGACGCGGGCCGCCCCGCGCATGCGGCCCGGCTCTTCGAGAGCCTGGTCGCCGACCGGACCCGTACGCAGGGCCCGTACCACCCGTACACGCTCAACAACCGGCGCCACCACGCCCACTTCCTGGGGGAGGCCGGGCACGCGGCGCAGGCGGCCGAGCTGTTCGAGGAGCTGATCCAGGACTGCCTCCAGGTCCTCGACCCGGACCATCCCGACACCGTCGCGGCCCGTCATGGGCACGCTCGCTTCCTCGGCGAGTCCGGAGACCCCGCCAGGGCGGCGGCGCTGCTCACCGCGCTGCTGGCCGACGCGAACGGGGACGGCGCGCGGGACGGCGGAACGCACGGCTCCCGCAGCCCGGTGGCCCTCGTGTGGCGGCGCTACCGGGCGTTCTTCACCGGGGAGGCGGGCGATCCCGACCAAGCCGCGCGGCTGCTCGACGAGCTGCTCACCGACAGCCGTGCCGTACTCGACGACGGCCACCCGCATCTGTTCGCGATCCGCGCCGCCCACGCCCGCAGCACCAGCCGCCGCGGCCGGACGCAGCAAGCCGTGGAGCTGTACGAACGCCTCGTCGACGACTGCCGCTCGGCCCTGGGCGACGACCACCCGCACACGCTCGCCGCCCGCAGTGGTCACGCGCGCGGCCTCGGCGCCGTCGGCCGCGCCGCGGAAGCCGCCGACCTGCTGGAGATCCTCGTACAGGACCGCACCCGGATCCTCGGCGACGACCACCCCGCCACCCTGGGCAGCCGCAACGCCCACGCCCGCTGTGTCGGTGAGGCCGGCGACCGGGCGCGTGCCGCACGGCTGCTGCGGCAGATACTCCAGGACCGTGTCCGGCACCTCGGCGAGGAGCACTCCTGGACCCTGCGCACCCGCCAGGAGCTCGCCGGCTTCCAGTGAGCGGGAAGAACCGACACCCGTTCACCCTTTCGGGCGAGAGCCTCGGGCTGACACACTCCGGAGGGTGCGCGACTTCGACTTGCTCGTCATCGGATCCGGCCCGGGCGGCCAGAAGGCCGCCATAGCCGCGGCCAAGCTCGGCCGCCGGGTCGCCGTCGTCGACCGCCCCGACATGGTCGGTGGGGTCTCCATCCATACCGGGACCATCCCCTCAAAGACGCTTCGCGAGGCGGTCCTCTATCTCACGGGTCTCACCCAGCGCGATCTGTACGGCCAGAGCTACCGCCTGAAGGAGGACATCACCGTCGCCGACCTGACCGCGCGCACCTCTCACGTGGTCAGCCGCGAGGTCGACGTCATCCGCAACCAGCTCTCCCGCAACCACGTCTCCCTGTTCGCCGGCACCGGCCGCTTCGTCGACGACCACACCGTCGCCCTGCGCGAAGTGACCGGCCACGACCGGATGTTGAGCGCCGACAACATCGTCATCGCCACCGGCACCCGCCCGGCCAGGCCCGCGACCGTCGAGTTCGACGAGCGGACGATCCTGGACTCCGACAACGTTCTCAACCTGGAGCAGGTACCGCGTTCCATGGTCATCGTCGGGGCCGGCGTGATCGGCATGGAGTACGCCTCCATGTTCGCCGCCCTCGGCAGCAAGATCACCGTGGTCGAACAGCGGCCCGGGATGCTCGACTTCTGCGACGTCGAGGTGATCGAGTCGCTCAAGTACCACCTGCGGGACCTCGCGGTCACGTTCCGCTTCGGCGAGACCGTCGCCGCGGTCGAGAAGCACCCCAAGGGCACGCTCACCATCCTGGAGAGCGGCAAGAAGATCCCCGCCGACTCCGTCATGTACTCCGCCGGCCGACAGGGGCTCACCGACGAGCTCGACCTGGACAAGGCGGGGCTGTCCGCCGACCGGCGCGGGCGGATAACGGTCGACGAGCACTACCGCACCGAGGTGCCGCACATCTACGCCGTCGGCGACGTCATCGGCTTCCCGGCGCTGGCCGCGACCTCGATGGAGCAGGGGCGTACGGCGGCGTACCACGCGTGCGGTGAACCGGTGAACCGGATGCACGACCTCCAGCCGATCGGCATCTACACCATTCCGGAGATCAGTTTCATCGGGAAGACCGAGGACCAGCTCACCGAGGACTGCGTGCCGTTCGAGGTGGGCATCTCCCGCTACCGTGAACTGGCCCGGGGCCAGATCATCGGCGACTCGCACGGCATGCTCAAGCTGCTGGTCTCCCCGGAGACCCGGAAGCTGCTCGGCGTGCACTGCTTCGGCACGGGCGCCACCGAGCTCATCCACATCGGGCAGTCGGTGATGGGCTGCGGCGGAACCGTCGACTACCTCGTCGACGCCGTCTTCAACTACCCGACGCTCGCCGAGTCGTACAAGGTGGCCGCCCTGGACGCGACCAACAAGATCCGGCAGATCGACCGGCTCAGGGACTGACGACCCTCCGTTCCGAACCCGCTCAGGGCGCTGGTGAGCCCCGCTCACCAGCGCCCCGTGGACGCCCTCACCGGACCTCCGCACCGGGCCTGCGTCGGCCGCGGGGGCCGAGAGCATAAGCTCGGCACGTGGCCAAGTACTTCGACGTTCATCCCGAAAATCCTCAGCAGCGGACGATCAGCCAGGTCGCCGACTCCATCCGCGCGGGCGCGCTCGTCGTGTACCCCACGGACTCCTGCTTCGCGCTGGGCTGTCAGCTGGGCAGCCGTGACGGCATCGACCGGATCCGTTCGATCCGCCGGCTCGACGACCGGCACCACTTCACCCTCGTGTGCCAGAACTTCGCGCAGCTCGGCCAGTTCGTGCAGGTCGACAACGACGTGTTCCGCGCGATCAAGGCATCGACCCCCGGCAGCTACACCTTCATCCTGCCCGCGACCAGGGAGGTGCCGCGCAAGCTGCTCCACCCGAAGAAGAAGACGGTCGGGGTCCGTATCCCCGACCACGTGGTCGCCCAGGCCCTGCTCGCCGAGCTCGGCGAACCCCTCCTGTCCAGCACCCTGCTCCTGCCCGACGAGGAGGAGCCGATGACCCAGGGCTGGGAGATCAAGGAACAGCTCGACCACGTCGTCGACGCGGTGATCGACTCCGGGGACTGCGGCACCGAGCCGACCACGGTCATCGACTTCTCCAGCGGCGAGGCCGAGATCGTGCGCAAGGGAGCGGGCGACACGGCACGGTTCGAGTGATACTCCGCTCCGCGGTGCGGCCGACGGTGGAGCCGCGCCGCGCGTCGACGCGCGGCCGGGCCGGGGGCCGGGCGGGAGCAGCCGGGACAGTTCGGCCGGTGCCGAAGTGTGGGCCGCCTAGCGTCGGGTCCATGAACGTCTCCCGGTG
>NZ_JAPWHT010000108.1:0-26266 GCF_027270795.1 Streptomyces sp. ActVer | reverse complement strand
GGACCCGCCGGGCACGGTGCTGGCGGCGGCCCGTGACACGGCGCCGAGCGGCGCCCGGGTCACCGTCCGGAGAGAGGGCGACCTGGTGCACGTACGGGTCGAGGCGAAGGCGCCGGGGCCCGACGCGTTGACCCTCGACCTGACGCACGAGGCCGCGGCCCTGGCCGAGGAGACAGTGGGGGCGGGCGGATGAGGAGGACGGGACTCTGGTCGCGTAGGAGGGCCGCTACGGGAGCGAGTACGCGAGGCGGTACGCGAGTGGGTGCGAGACCGCGTGGGCGGGCGCGTACAAGGGTCTTTGCGAGGGCCCCCGCCAACGGCTTCGCGTCGGACCGAGGATCGGCGACCGTCTGGACCGTGGGTGCGATCGCCGTGCTGTGCGTGGTGTTCGGTGCCGTCCTCGCGATGGGGCAAGCGGTGGTGACCCGCCACCGCGCGGGCGGAGCTGCCGACTTGGCGGCGCTCGCGGCGGCCGACCGCTGGACGGAGGGTGGTACGGCAGCCTGTGGGCAGGCGGAGCGGGTGGCACGGGCCCAGGGCACCCGGGTCGTGCGGTGTGCCGTCCAGGGCGAGATCTCGGACGTCACGGTCGCGGCAGGACAAGGACCGTTGACGGCGGAGGTGCGGGCCAGGGCGGGCCCGGCGGGGCCTGTAGGGCCTGTGGTTCCGGCCGGCCCTCCCGGATCGGCGGGATCGGCGGGCTCGCCGGGATCAGCTGGTCCCGGCACACCTCCGGCGCCGACCAGAGTGTCCGACCGAGCCGTCGAGGAGGTGGGGCCGTAACCCTCAGCCTCAGCTCTCCCCGGCCGGCTTCTCCGGAGCCCCCTTCAGCAGCACCGTCAGCAACCGCACCGCCCCCCGTTTGTGCAACGGCTCATTGCCGTTGCCGCATTTGGGGGACTGGATGCAGGACGGGCAGCCGGCGTCGCACTCGCAGGAAGCGATGGCCTGGTGGGTGGCGGTGAGCCACTCGCGGGCCGTGTGGAAGGCGCGTTCCGCGAAGCCGGCGCCTCCTGGGTGGCCGTCGTACACGAAGACGGTGGGCAGCAGGGTGTCCGGGTGCAGCGGCACCGAGACGCCGCCGATGTCCCAGCGGTCGCAGGTGGCGAAGAGCGGGAGCATGCCGATCGACGCGTGTTCGGCGGCGTGCAGGGCGCCGCCGAGGATCTCGGGGTTCACGCGGGCGGCGTCGAGTTGGTCCTCGGTGACCGTCCACCACACGGCTCGGGTGCGGAGGGTGCGGGGCGGGAGGTCGAGCTTGGTCTCACCGAGCACCTCGCCGGTGATGACACGACGACGAAGGAAGGAGACGACCTGGTTGGTGACTTCGACGGATCCGTAGCACAACCGGCCGTCGCCCCAGGGGACTTCGACGTCCGTCTCCAGGACGGAGATGGCGGTGGTGTCGCGGGCGACCGTCGAGTACGGGGGGTTGGCCTCCTCGACCAGGGCGACGGAGTCGTCCAGGTGCAGCTCCTTCACCAGGTACGTACGGCCCTGGTGGAGGTGGACGGCGCCTTCGTGGACGGTGGCGTGCGCGGCCGCCGCGTCGACCGTGCCCAGCAGGCGCCCGGAACCGGCCTCCACGATCTGTACGGGACTGCCGCCTCCGCCGCGGATGTCGGCCAGATCGGCGGCGCGCTCCCGGCGGGTCCAGTGCCATGACTTCGTACGGCGGCGCAGCAGCTTCGCGGCCTCCAACTGCGGCAGCAGCTCGGCGGTGGCGGGGCCGAAGAGGGGCAAGTCGTCTTCGGTCAGCGGAAGTTCGGCGGCAGCGGCGCACAAGTGGGGTGCGAGGACGTACGGGTTGTCGGGGTCGAGGACGGTGGATTCCACCGGCTGGTCGAACAGGGCCTCGGGGTGGTGGACGAGGAACGTGTCCAGCGGGTCGTCGCGGGCGACCAGGATCGCCAGCGCTCCCTGCCCGGAGCGGCCGGCGCGGCCCGCCTGCTGCCACAGGGAGGCCCGGGTGCCCGGGTAGCCGGCGATGACGACGGCGTCCAGTCCGGAGACGTCGATGCCGAGTTCGAGGGCGGTGGTGGCGGCGAGGCCGAGGAGTTCGCCGGAGTGGAGGGCCTGTTCCAGGGCGCGGCGTTCCTCGGGGAGGTAGCCGCCGCGGTAGGCGGCCACGCGGCGGGCCAGCGAGCGGTCGATCTCGGAGAGGCGTTCCTGGGCGATCACCGAGATCAGCTCGGCGCCGCGGCGGGACCGTACGAAGGCGACCGAGCGGACGCCCTGCACGGTCAGGTCGGTGAGGAGGTCGGCGGTCTCGGCGGTGGCGGTTCGGCGGACGGGAGCGCCCTTCTCGCCGTGGAGTTCGGTGAGGGGCGGTTCCCAGAGGGCGAACACCAGTTCACCGCGGGGTGAGGCGTCGTCGGCGACCTCCAGCACCTTCAGGCCGGTGAGGCGGGAGGCGGCGACCGAGGGCTCGGCGGCGGTGGCCGAGGCCATGAGGAAGACGGGAGAGGAGCCGTAACGGGCGCACAGGCGGCGCAGCCGGCGCAGCACTTGGGCGACATGGGACCCGAAGACGCCCCGGTAGGTGTGACATTCGTCGATGACGACATAGCGCAGGGCGCGCAGGAAGGAGGACCAGCGGGGGTGTGACGGAAGTATCCCTCGGTGCAGCATGTCGGGGTTGGTGAGCACGTAGTTGGCGTACTGGCGTACCCATTCGCGCTCCTCGACGGGCGTGTCCCCGTCGTAGACGGCGGAACGTACGGCATTGCCCAGGGGTTGTGAAAGTTCCTTCACGGATCGGCGCTGGTCCGCTGCCAGTGCCTTTGTCGGGGCGAGGTACAGCGCGGTCGCGCCACGGCCGTTCGGCGCCTCGGAGCCGTCGAGGAGCGTCGACAGGACCGGGACGAGATACGCCAGGGATTTCCCGGAGGCCGTGCCCGTGGAGACGATCACCGACTCGCCGTCGAGGGCGTGCTCCGCGGCGAGTGCCTGGTGGGCCCAGGGATGTTCGATTCCCGCGGACTGCACCGCGGCGATGACCTCCGCGCGGATCCGGTCGGGCCACACGGCATGACGACCCTCACGTGGGGGCAAGTGCTCCGTATGAGTGATGCGCGAAGCCCGGCTCGGCCCCGAGGCGAGCCGGTCCAGGATCTCGCCCGGCGAGGGGCGGGATGCGGTGTCCGTCGAGGTTCGATCGGATCGGTGATTCTTGGCCATCGGCATCGAGTGTGTCACTGGCGTGACGGACAATGGACCCAAGGCGTCGTGCACGCCTGCCGGTAAGTGATTGAATGCCATCGCGGCTGGCGAACCGTCCCGGGGGCTCTGCCGAGGTGTCCCTTGGGATGACCGCTCGATAGCAAGGTGCTGGAGGATCCGTGGACCTGTCCCTGTCGACCCGTACCGTCGGCGATCGTACGGTCGTCGAGGTCGGTGGCGAAATCGATGTATATACCGCGCCCAAGCTGCGCGAGCAGTTGGTCGAGCTGGTGAACGACGGCAGTTTTCACCTCGTCGTAGACATGGAGGGCGTGGACTTCCTCGACTCCACCGGGCTCGGCGTTCTGGTCGGCGGCCTGAAGCGGGTGCGTGCCCATGAGGGTTCGCTCCGGCTCGTCTGCAATCAGGAGCGCATTCTGAAGATCTTCCGCATCACCGGCCTCACCAAGGTGTTCCCGATCCACACCTCGGTCGAGGAAGCGGTGGCGGCCACCGACTGACCGGCCGTGGACCGGCCCGTCCCTGACTGGCCGGTCAGCGGCCGACAGCCGGATCCCGGACCGTGTCCGGGAGGCAGAAGTCAATGGAGGGGGGCCGGGTCTCGGCGACCCGGCCCCCCGACCGCACGCCCGTAGTTCCGAGGGGGATGCATGGCCACCGTTGAACTCCGCTTCAGCGCGCTGCCCGAGCACGTCAGGACCGCCCGACTGGTGGCGGCAGCGGTGGCGCGCAGGGCCGGAGTGGACGAGGCCGTTCTCGATGAGGTCAGGCTCGCCGTCGGCGAAGCCTGCACCCGGGCCGTCGGCCTGCACCAGAGTGGCGGAATCTCGGCGCCGGTGCGGGTGTCGCTGATCGAGGAGGAGAAGCAGTTCTCCATCGAGGTCGGCGACGAGGCCCCGCACACGGTTCCCGGCGACAAGTCGTCGGGCGCCCATGGTGGAGCCAGTGACGCGGACGTCGAGACCGAAGAGGACGAGATGGGCCTCGCGGTCATCAGCGGCCTCGTCGACGACGTCGAAGTGACCGCCGGTGAGAACGGCGGCCTGATCAGGATGAGCTGGCCCACCACGCCGCCGGCTGCGCTCGTTCCCTGATCCACCCCCTGGTACTGCCCCACATGTGCGAAAGGGCCCTGCTCAGCAGGGCCCTTTCGCATGTTCGCACCCTCTTCTGATCAAGCTCCGCGTTTTCGTGAATTAATTCACTATCCGGATTACGATCAACAATACGATCGGCTTTACGCCACGCCGGGCGCCATTGGATCACGCGTCAATGCTTTTGAGGCATTACCGCTTTCGGGTTCCGTGATGATCCCTGGATCATTTGCTGAAGAGCAGGTGAAGGCTAATTCCGCTTACCGCGCACTGTTTTGATCAGGTTCCGGTACCTACAATCCGTCCACATCTTGAGCTCGGTCCAAGCGTCAAGGAGGACGAATGGCGGGGCTTTCTACCCCTCATCAGTTTGACCAGCCCACTACCCTCGCAGCCGCAGTACTGACAGACGACAACCGTCTGATCGTGATGGTCATCGCGGCCGTCGCCCTTGCGGCGCTTGTCGTCGCCGGGGTTCTGGTACGCCAGGTACTCGCGGCGGGCGAGGGCACCGAGAGCATGAAGAAGATCGCGGTGGCGATCCAGGAGGGCGCGAATGCCTACCTGGGCCGGCAGATGCGCACGCTCGGCGTTTTCGCCGTCGTGGTGTTCTTCCTGCTCATGCTGCTGCCCGCGGACGACTGGAATCAGCGCGCAGGACGATCGGTCTTCTTCTTGATCGGCGCGGCGTTCTCGGCGACCACCGGCTATATCGGCATGTGGCTCGCCGTGCGCAGTAATGTCCGCGTGGCAGCCGCGGCACGGGAAGCGACTCCGGCGGAGGGTGAGCCCGAAAAGGATCTCACCGCTGTCTCGCACAAAGCCATGAAGATCGCTTTCCGCACGGGCGGCGTCGTCGGCATGTTCACCGTGGGGCTAGGACTCCTTGGTGCGTCCTGTGTGGTTCTCGTCTACGCGGCCGACGCGCCCAAGGTCCTGGAGGGCTTCGGGCTCGGTGCCGCGCTGATCGCCATGTTCATGCGTGTCGGCGGTGGCATCTTCACCAAGGCCGCCGACGTCGGCGCCGACCTGGTCGGCAAGGTCGAGCAGGGCATTCCGGAGGACGACCCGCGCAATGCCGCGACCATCGCGGACAACGTGGGCGACAACGTCGGCGACTGCGCAGGCATGGCCGCCGACCTCTTCGAGTCGTACGCCGTCACGCTCGTCGCCGCGCTGATCCTCGGCAAGGCGGCGTTCGGCGACTCCGGGCTCGCCTTCCCGCTGATCGTGCCCGCGATCGGCGTACTCACCGCCATGATCGGCATCTTCGCCGTGGCTCCGCGCCGATCGGACCGCAGCGGGATGAGCGCCATCAACCGCGGGTTCTTCATCTCCGCGGTGATCTCGCTGGCGCTCGTGGCAGCGGCGGTCTACGCCTATCTGCCGTCCTCGTACGCCGATTTGGACGGCGTCACGGACGAGGCCATCCTCGGCCACGCCGGTGACCCGCGGATCCTCGCGCTCATCGCGGTCGCCATCGGCATCATCCTGGCCGCGCTGATCCAGCAGCTGACCGGCTACTTCACCGAGACCACCCGGCGTCCCGTACGGGACATCGGCAAGACCTCGCTGACCGGCCCGGCCACCGTCGTCCTCGCCGGTATCTCGCTCGGTCTCGAATCGGCCGTCTACACCGCCCTGTTGATCGGCCTCGGCGTGTACGGGGCCTTCCTGCTCGGCGGTACGTCCATCATGCTGGCGCTCTTCGCGGTGGCCCTGGCCGGTACCGGTCTGCTCACCACGGTCGGCGTCATCGTCGCCATGGACACCTTCGGTCCGGTCTCCGACAACGCGCAGGGCATCGCCGAGATGTCCGGTGACGTCGAGGGCGCGGGCGCGCAGGTGCTCACCGACCTGGACGCCGTCGGCAACACCACCAAGGCCATCACCAAGGGCATCGCCATCGCCACCGCGGTACTGGCGGCGGCGGCGCTCTTCGGCTCGTACCGCGACGCGATCCTCACGGCCGCGAACGAAGTGGGCGAGAAGGTCTCGGGGCCGGGCGCGCCCATGAACCTGATGATGGACATCTCGCAGCCGAACAACCTGGTCGGGCTCATCGCGGGCGCCGCGGTCGTCTTCCTCTTCTCGGGGCTGGCGATCAACGCGGTCTCGCGGTCAGCCGGGGCCGTGGTCTACGAGGTGCGGCGGCAGTTCCGCGAGCACCCCGGGATCATGGACTACACCGAGAAGCCCGAGTACGGGCGCGTCGTCGACATCTGCACCAAGGACGCGCTGCGCGAGCTGACCACACCGGGTCTGCTCGCCGTACTGACGCCGATCGCGATCGGCTTCACGCTCGGGGTCGGCGCGCTCGGCTCGTTCCTCGCGGGAGCCATCGGCACCGGCACGCTGATGGCGGTGTTCCTCGCCAACTCCGGTGGCGCGTGGGACAACGCGAAGAAACTCGTCGAGGACGGCCACCACGGCGGCAAGGGCAGCGAGGCCCATGCCGCGACGGTGATCGGCGACACGATCGGCGACCCCTTCAAGGACACCGCGGGGCCGGCGATCAACCCTCTCCTGAAGGTGATGAACCTGGTGGCGCTGCTCATCGCGCCCGCGGTAGTCAAATTCAGCTACGGCGAGGACAAGAGCGTGGGCATGCGGGTTCTCATCGCGGTGCTCTCGCTCGCCGTCATCGTGGGCGCGGTGTACGTGTCCAAGCGGCGAGGCATCGCCGTGAGTGATGAAGGCAACTCCGAGCGGGTGGCCAAGTCGGTGGATCCGGCGGTGGTTTCGTAGCCACTGGATGACCGGCCGGGTCATCGCCCGGTCGGGCTCCGCTCAACGGGCGGGCGGACGGCGCGTATTGACGTGCCGTCCGCCCGCCCGTGTGTGTCCACGCCCTGTTCGTGAGCCTTATCTCGCTTGGTGCAAATGGCTTCAATAACGGATGAAGTGGACCTTCGTCACGGTGGTGTCGCCCACTTGGCGTGTATGTTCCGGGGCCGAGAGCCATGGAAGGGACCAATCCGGTGAACAAGAAGCTCGCGGCCGCACTGTCCGGCGGTGCGGTACTGGTACTGGCGCTGTCGGGATGCAGCAGTGACGACAGCAGCGACAAGCTGAACTCCTGGGCCAAGCAGGTGTGTGACGCGGTGCAGCCGCAGGCGGTGAAGATCGAGGCCGCCAATACCGCGATCCAGAAGCAGACCTCGGACAACAGCACTCCGGCGGACGTCCAGAAGACCGACTCCAAGGCCTTCCAGGACATGTCCGACGCCTACAAGGCGATCGGTGCCGCTGTGAACAAGGCCGGGGCGCCCGACGTCGACGACGGCGAGAAGAAGCAGAAGGACGCCGTCACGGAGCTCAACACCATCTCCTCCTCGTACGCCGACCTCAAGAAGCAGGTCGACGGCCTCGACACGAAGGACCAGGCGAAGTTCGCCGACGGTCTCAAGGGGATCGCCACCCAGCTCGACAAGCTCAGCCAGAGCGGCAACGACGCCCTCAAGAAGCTGGAGGAGGGTGACGTGGGCAAGGCGATGGCCAAGCAGGAGAGCTGCAAGTCCGCCTCCACGTCGCCGTCGGCGAGCAAGGCCTGAGACGAGGCCTGAGAAACGAGGCCTGAGAAACGAGGCCTGAGAAACGAGACCTGCCCCCCGGGGCAGCGATCGTTCGTCAACCGAAAGAGGGCCCGGTACGCGCGCGCGTACCGGGCCTTCGGCCTGTCTCCACGGTTACCGCCCACGGACGCCGACCCGGACTGCCCGGCCGATCGTCCGGTCCGGCCGATCCGGCTGTCCACAGGGCGCGCGCCACGGCGGCGGGAGCGGACACAATGGGGGCGTGAGTAACAGCAGCCTGGCACCGTTGCCCTCGTCCGACCGCACCGACGTCACCGCACGCCTGCGGGACGCCCTCCTGGGCGCCTCCTTCAGCGCCGACGGGCTGCTCGACCTGCTCGGCGCCCCCGCGTACGCGGCGCTGGCCCGCAGCGAGACCGTGCCCGCGCTCCGGGCCACCCGGGGCGACTCACCCCTGGAAGCGCTCGTCCGGCTCTTCCTGCTGCAGCAGCCCGTGCCGCACGCGCGCGTGGCGGACGTCCTGCCGGTGGCGGACTGCCTGGAGAGCGGCTGGCTGACCCGGACCGGCGGCGACGAGGTCGCGGCGACGGTCGACGTGCGGCCGTACGGCGGCCCGGGCGGCGAGGACTGGTTCATCGTCTCGGACCTCGGCTGCGCGGTCGGCGGGGCCGGCGGCATCGGCAGCCAGGGCCGCCCGGCAGACACAGCAGTCGTACTCGGTGTGGGCGGTGCGTCCACGACCCTCGCGGGCATCACGGTGCGTACGCCGGTCGGCTCGGCCCTCGACCTCGGCACCGGCTCCGGGATCCAGGCCCTGCACGCGGCGCAGCACGCCACGCGCGTGACCGCGACCGATCTCAACCCCCGTGCGCTGCACATCACCGCGCTCACGCTCGCCCTGTCCGGTGCCCCGGCGGCGGACCTGCGTGAGGGCTCCCTCTTCGAACCGATCGCCGACGACGAGTCGTACGACCTGATCGTCTCCAACCCGCCCTTCGTGATCTCTCCCGGCGCCCGGCTCACCTACCGCGACGGCGGGATGGGCGGGGACGATCTGTGCCGCACGCTCGTTCAGGAGGCGGGCGACCGGCTGAACGACGGGGGGTACGCGCAGTTCCTCGCCAACTGGCAGCACGTGGAGGGCGAGGACTGGCAGGACCGGCTGCGGTCCTGGGTGCCGCGCGGCTGCGACGCGTGGATCGTGCAGCGCGAGGTCCAGGACGTCACGCAGTACGCCGAACTGTGGCTGCGGGACGCGGGCGACCACCGCTCCGACCCGGTGGAGTACCAGGCGCGGTACGACGCGTGGCTGGACGAGTTCGAGGCGCGGAAGGTGAAGTCCGTCGGCTTCGGCTGGATCAGCCTGCGCAAGTCGGCGGCCGCCCAGCCCTCGGTCGTCGTGGAGGAGTGGCCGCACTCCGTCGAACAGCCGCTCGGCGACACCGTGCGCGCGCACTTCGACCGCGTGGACTATCTGCGGGCGCACGACGACGCGGCCCTGCTCGCCGGGCACTTCAGGCTCGCGGGCGAGATCGTGCAGGAGCAGGTCGGACTGCCCGGCGCCGAGGACCCCGAGCACGTCGTGCTGCGCCAGCACCGCGGGATGCGGCGGGCCACGAAGGTGGACACGGTCGGCGCGGGCTTCGCGGGCGTCTGCGACGGCACGCTGAGCGCGGGCCGGATCCTGGACGCCATCGCCCAACTGGTCGGGGAGGACCCGGTCCTGCTGCGGGACCGGACCCCGTCCCAGATCCGGCTGCTGGTCGAGCAGGGGTTCATCGAGCCCGCCCGGTGAGTTCTCCGGGGCCCGACGGGTGGGCGTCCCGGTCCGGCTCTCGTACGACGAGGAGCCGGCCCGCATGTGGCCACGGGGCGGGACGTGTTGATGCGCGAGGGGCCCGGAGGGGGTGCGACGTCTTCAGACGGGCCCCAGCCTCCGGCCGGGGCCCGTCCAGCCGCGGGGCACCGGATCGGGATTCCGCGCCGGGACGTGAAACCGGCCAACATCCTTGCGCCACCGGACGCTTCCGGCGATCCGTACGCGCCCGTGCTGCCCACCGACCACGGCATCGCGCTGCGGCCCGAGCCCCCCGAGCGCGGCTCGTCGCCGGCATGCCCCGCATGCCCGGCTGCCTCGCGCCCGCCGAGCCGCGCACCGGCCGGGTGGCAGGCCCGTCACCGACGTCCGGGACGGTGTGACGGATTCCGCATGAGGGCGCACGGAGCTGTCCGCCCTGTGTTCACCCGGGGTTGGTGTTCCGGCTGCCCGGGGGTGTCAGCGTCCCGGTGCTGGGTACCAAAGGGCGGAGGAGACGAACCATGGAGAGCGGACCGGCGATCTTCACGGGATCGGTGTTCGCCCTGTTCGGGGGCGGTCTCCTGCTGTGGACGGCCGTCCGGCTGCGGCAGCGCGCCCCTGTCGCCCACGGGGTTCATCCCGTGGCCTCCGCCGCGGTCGCGGCCTTCGCCGGGACGTCCGCGCTGCTCCTCGCCGTGTGGTGTTTCACTCGTACCTGAGCGTCGCTCCTTCCGGCGACACCCCCGGAGTCCCCTCGGCCGAGCCGGCCGGGAACGGTCACCTTCGGTGTCCGGGATTCGACGGCCGTCGGCCGTCGCGGACAAGGCCCGGAGCCCTCCGGAACGCAGACCTCCAGTAACTGAGAGGTCACCCTCCGGATAGGTCGGAAACGGCAGGTCGGCACTCCGGGCGGCAGGAATGGCGGGAGTCGGGTTACCGTTCGAGTGGCCGTTGCGGGCTTTTCCCGTTTGACACGGGGGCGGGATGTACCGTCACACTCCGCAGCGTCAGCATGACCCGACCCCCGGGTTCCAGGCCTGGGGCGAGACCCCCTGCGTCGACCGGAGAGAAGAGCGAAGTTGTCCCCGACCAGCGAGACCGCACACGGCGGCCGCCGACTCGTCATCGTCGAGTCGCCCGCCAAGGCGAAGACGATCAAGGGCTATCTCGGCCCCGGCTACGTCGTCGAAGCGAGCGTCGGGCACATCCGCGACCTCCCCAACGGCGCCGCGGAGGTGCCCGAGAAGTACACCGGCGAGGTGCGGCGCCTCGGCGTGGACGTCGACAACGACTTCGAGCCGATCTATGTGGTCAACGCTGACAAGCGGGCCCAGGTCAAGAAGCTCAAGGACCTGCTCAAGGACTCCGACGAACTCTTCCTCGCCACCGATGAGGACCGCGAGGGCGAGGCCATCGCCTGGCACCTCCAGGAGGTGCTGAAGCCCAAGGTCCCGGTCAAGCGGATGGTCTTCCACGAGATCACCAAGGCCGCGATCCAGGCCGCCGTCGCCAACCCGCGCGAGCTCAACCAGAAGCTGGTCGACGCCCAGGAGACCCGCCGCATCCTCGACCGCCTCTACGGCTACGAGGTCTCGCCGGTCCTCTGGAAGAAGGTCATGCCGCGTCTGTCGGCGGGCCGTGTCCAGTCCGTCGCTACCCGCCTCGTCGTCGAGCGGGAGCGCGAGCGCATCGCCTTCCGCTCCGCCGAGTACTGGGACCTCACCGGCACCTTCGGCACCGGCCGCGCCGGTGACGCGAGCGACCCGGCCTCCCTGGTCGCCCGTCTGACCACGGTCGACGGCAAGCGCGTCGCCCAGGGCCGCGACTTCGACTCGCTCGGCCAGATCAAGGGCGCGAACACGCTCCACCTCGACGAGGCGGGCGCCCGCGCGCTGGCCGCCGCCCTGGAGAACACGAACTTCTCCGTACGGTCCGTCGAGTCGAAGCCGTACCGCCGTTCGCCGTACGCGCCTTTCCGTACGACGACGCTCCAGCAGGAGGCGAGCCGCAAGCTCGGCTTCGGCGCCAAGGCGACGATGCAGGTGGCGCAGAAGCTGTACGAGAACGGCTTCATCACCTACATGCGTACGGACTCCACGACCCTCTCGGACACCGCGATCACCGCGGCCCGGGCCCAGGTCACGCAGCTCTACGGTGCGAACTATCTGCCGGACAAGCCGCGTACGTACGCCGGGAAGGTCAAGAACGCGCAGGAGGCGCACGAGGCGATCCGCCCCTCGGGTGATCGTTTCCGCACGCCGGCCGAGACGGGGCTGACCGGTGATCAGTTCAAGCTGTACGAACTGATCTGGAAGCGGACCGTCGCCTCCCAGATGAAGGACGCGGTCGGGAACTCCGTCACCGTGAAGATCGCGGGCACGGCCTCCGACGGCCGTGACGCCGAGTTCAGCGCGTCCGGCAAGACCATCACCTTCCACGGCTTCCTCAAGGCCTACGTCGAGGGCGCCGACGACCCGAACGCCGAGCTGGACGACCGCGAGCGCCGGCTTCCGCAGGTCAACGAGGGCGACCCGCTGTCCGCCGAGGAGATCTCGGTCGACGGCCACGCGACCAAGCCCCCGGCCCGCTACACCGAGGCCAGCCTGGTCAAGGAGCTCGAAGAGCGCGAGATCGGCCGCCCGTCGACGTACGCGTCGATCATCGGCACGATCCTCGACCGCGGCTATGTGTTCAAGAAGGGCACGGCACTCGTGCCGTCCTTCCTGTCCTTCGCCGTGGTCAACCTCCTGGAGAAGCACTTCGGGCGGCTCGTCGACTACGACTTCACCGCCAAGATGGAGGACGACCTCGACCGCATCGCGCGGGGCGAGGCCCAGGCCATTCCGTGGCTCAGGCGCTTCTACTTCGGCGAGGGCGACGCGACCGGCGCCGCGGAGGCCGGCAACGGCGACGGGGACCACCTCGGCGGTCTCAAGGAGCTCGTCACGGACCTCGGTGCCATCGACGCCCGCGAGGTGTCGTCGTTCCGCGTGGACGGCAGCGACATCATGCTGCGCGTCGGCCGCTACGGCCCCTACGTCGAGCGCGGTGAGAAGGACTCCGAGAACCACCAGCGCGCCGACGTGCCCGAGGACCTGGCACCCGACGAGCTGACCATCGAGCTCGCGGAGGAGCTGCTCGCCAAGCCGAGCGGTGACTTCGAGCTCGGCGCCGACCCCCAGTCGGGCCACCAGATCATCGCCAGGGACGGCCGCTACGGCCCGTACGTCACCGAGGTGCTCCCCGAGGGCACCCCGAAGACCGGCAAGAACGCCGTGAAGCCGCGTACGGCCTCGCTGTTCAAGTCGATGTCCCTCGACACGGTGACGCTGGCCGACGCCCTCAAGCTGATGTCCCTGCCGCGCGTCGTCGGCAAGGACGCCGAGGGTGTGGAGATCACCGCACAGAACGGGCGCTACGGGCCGTACCTGAAGAAGGGCACGGACTCGCGCTCCCTCCAGGCCGAGGACCAGCTCTTCACGATCACCCTCGACGAGGCCCTGGCGATCTACGCGCAGCCCAAGCAGCGCGGCCGCGCCGCCGCCAAGCCGCCGCTGAAGGAGCTCGGCGCGGACCCGGTCAGCGGGCAGCCCGTCGTCGTCAAGGACGGCCGCTTCGGTCCGTACGTCACCGACGGCGAGACCAACGCCACCCTGCGGTCCGGCGACAGCGTCGAGGAGATCACTCCGGAGCGCGGCTTCGAACTGCTCGCCGAGAAGCGCGCGAAGGCGCCCGCCAAGAAGACGGCGAAGAAGACGGCCGCCAAGAAGGCCCCGGCCAAGAAGGCGCCGGCGAAGAAAACCGCCGCCAAGAAGACCGCGGCCACGAAGACGGCAGCAAAGAAGACCACTGCCAAGAAGACGACCGCAAAGAAGGCGACGGCTTCCCAGGCGACGGCCGAGGACTGAGGCCGACCGGGCCGATGAGGACGCGGGCCCTGGGGCCCCGCCTCCGGTGAGGGCCTTCGCGGATCGTGCTTGCCGGTTACGCCCTTCGGGTCCCGTCTCCGGCTCGGGACCGAGTCCTTCACCTTTGGTTCGTGAAACGAACGCTCCCGCACCACTTGGTGTCGGGGGCGTTCGCATGTTCGGGGGCCTATTCGGGGAGTCAGTCCCTCCCGATAGGCTGGCAGGATGACGCGAGCCGAGCAGCCAACGGCCCACAACCCGGCCCCCGACGACGCCCTGGTCGCAGATTCACGGGAGCGCGCCGTCCGGGCGCTGCTGCGCGTGCCGCAGCTGAGGCGCTTGTGGAGCGCCCAGCTGGTGGGCGGCATCGGCGACGCCCTCGCGCTGCTGGTGCTGGTCCTGCTCGCCCTCCAGGCGGCGGTCTCCGACGGCTCCTTCGGAGGCGGCTACCGCGGAGTGGCCCTCGCCGTGTCGGCGGTCTTCGGGGCACGGATTCTCGCCACCCTGCTCTTCGGGGCGGTCCTGCTCGGCCCGCTCACGTCCCTCACCTCCCAGGAGGGGCCGCTCGACCGCCGCTGGACCATGGTCGGCGCGGACGGTGTGCGGGCCGTGCTGCTGATCATCGCCCCCCTGTGGATCGACTGGACGCCGGAGAACGCGCTGGCCGTGCTCCTGGTGACGGCCTTCGTCATAGGGGTCGCCGAGCGCTTCTGGATGGTGTGCCGCGAGAGCGCGGCGCCCGCGCTGCTGCCCGCGCCGCCGCTGGAGGGCGCGACGGTACGCCCGCTGCCGGACCACATGGACGCGCTGCGGCGCCTTTCACTGCGTACGGGATTCGTGGCGGTGCCCCTCGCGGGGGCCACGCTCGTCGTCGCCGCGCTCGTCAACAACCTGCTGGGCGCCGGGCTCGAATGGTTCGCGCAGCACCAGGCCGCGCTCGCCTCGTACGTCTCCGCGGGTCTGTTCGCCGCGTCCCTTTCCGTGTTGACCTTCCTCGAACTGCCCGACGCGCGCACCCCGCGCGCGCGGTCGCCGCTCGAAGGGCTGCGCCGCCCCAAGACGGGCACGGGTATCGACAAGGGCCGCACCGGGGCCATCCCGCTCCTGGTGCTCGCCTGCGCGGCCGTCGCCGGGGCGATCGCGGCGGCCGTTGCCGTCTCCGTGCTGCACGCCAAGGACCTGGGCGGCGGGCCGGTGACGTACGGGCTGCTGGTGCTCGCGCTGACCGGCGGTGTCGTGATCGGCATCCGTACGGCCGCCAAGCTGCTGCCGTCCCTGTCCCGGCGCCGGCTGCTCGCGCTGGCGATCGCCTTCACGGGGATCGCGCTGCTCGCCGCGGGCCTCGTCCCGGACGTCACCACGGTCATCCTGATCCTCGGGCTGGCGGGCATCGGCGCGGGCGTCGCCGCCAACACCGGGCACGCCCTCCTCGACCAGGAGGCCGAGGAGTACCGGCGCACGCGTACGACGGAACACCTGCACGCGGTCGTACGGGTCTTCGTCGCCCTGGGAGCGCTGGTGGCCCCCCTGGTGGCCGCCGCCATCGGCCCGCACCGCGTGGAGAACGGCAAGTTCGTGTTCGCGCACGGCGGTGCCGCGTTCACGCTGATGCTGGTCGGCGCGCTGCTGCTGCCGGTCGCCGCGCTGGTGCTGGCCAAGGCCGACGACCGCTCCGGGGTGCCGCTGCGGCACGACCTGCTGGACGCGCTGCGCGGTGGGGACGATCCCGTACAGGCGGCCGCAGTGAAGGGCTTCTTCATCGCCCTGGAAGGCGGCGACGGGGCCGGGAAGTCGACCCAGGCCGAGGCGCTCGCGGAGTGGATCCGCGCCAAGGGGCACGAGGTCGTGGTGACGCGCGAGCCGGGTGCCACGCCCGTCGGGAAGCGGCTGCGGTCGATCCTGCTCGACGTGTCGTCGGCCGGTCTCTCGCACCGCGCGGAGGCGCTGCTGTACGCCGCCGACCGCGCCGAGCACGTCGACACCGTCGTGCGGCCCGCCCTGGAGCGGGGCGCGGTGGTCGTATCCGACCGCTACATCGACTCCTCCGTGGCGTACCAGGGGGCCGGGCGTGACCTGTCCCCGACCGAGATCGCCCGTATCAACCGGTGGGCGACCGACGGGCTGGTGCCCCATCTGACCGTGCTGCTCGACGTGGCGCCGGAGACCGCCCGTGAGCGGTTCACCGAGGCGCCGGACCGGCTTGAGTCGGAGCCCGCCGAGTTCCACGCGCGCGTGCGGTCCGGTTTCCTGACGCTCGCCGCCGCCGATCCGGCGCGCTATCTGGTCGTCGACGCCGGGCAGGAGCCCGAAGCCGTCACGACCGTGATCCGGCATCGGCTCGATGTGGTGCTTCCGCTCTCCGAGGCCGAGATCAAGGCCAAGGAGGAGGCCCGCAAGGCGGCCGAGGAGGAGGCGCGTCGGCGGGCCGAGGAAGAGGCCGCCCGCAAGGCCGAGGAGGAGCGGCTGGAGCGCGAGCGCCAGGAACAGCTCGCCCGGCTGCGCGCGGAGGAAGAGGAGCGCAAGCAGCGCGAGCTGGAGGAGGCCCAGCGGCGCGAGGCCGAGCGGCAGGCCGAGGAGGCCCGGCAGCGCGCCGAGGCGGCACGCGTGCGTGCCGAGGAGGAACGCGTACGGCGGCTCGCCGAGGAGCAGGCCCTCGCGGCCGAGGAGGCGCGCCGGCGCAAGCAGGCCGAGGAGGAGGCGCGGCTCCGGGCCGAGGCCGAGGAGCGGCGGCTGGAGAAGCAGCGGAAGGCCGAGGAGGCGTTGGTCCGGGCCGAGCAGGCTCGGCGGGCGGCGGAGGCGCAGAGGGAGGCTGAGAGGGAGGCGGAGGCTTCCAGTGCGGCCGCGGCGGCTGCCGCTGCGGCGGCTTCGAGTGCGGCGGATTCCGGAGCTTCCGGTGGTTCAGGGGCTTCCGGCGCTTCCGGAGGGGCTGGTTCCGGTGGCTCGGCGGGCGGCCGTGACAACGAGACGGTGCCGACGCCCGTCGTCACACCCACGAACGCGTCCGGCGGGCCGGCCGACGAGACGGCGGTGCTTCGTCCGGTGCCGCCTCGCGATGCCGGGCCCGACGACGCCGAGACGACCGTGCTGCCGCAGCCTCCCGCACCGCAGGGGGCGGCCGACGAGACCGCTGTGCTGCCGCCGGTGCGGCCGGGTTCGGCTGCGGATGAGACGGCCGTGTTGCCTCCGGTGAGGCCGGGGTCGGCTGCCGACGAGACCGCTGTGCTGCCGCCGGTCGGGCAGGGCTCCGCCGCGGACGAGACGGCTGTCCTTCCTCCCGTACGGGACGACCGTGGCGGCGGCGAGCAGGGGAGCGGTCCGGCGGACCGGGTGCCCCCGGGGTACTTCCGTGACGAGCGGCCGGGGAGCGAGGGCACCGACGCCCGTACGCGCGAGCTGCCTCAGGTCGACGAGGAGGGCACGCCTCGGCGACGTCCCCGTTCGGACTGGGCGGAGGAGACCCCGCTGGACGACCTCCCGACGCTGGCGGACGAACTGCTGGGTCCACGTGACGACGACGAGCCGGACCAGGGGCGCGGGCGCCGGCGGCGCTGACGGGCGGATCGAGGCCTGTCCCTCCGGTTTGTGGCCGGGGCGGCGTCGGCGGTGACGTGGCCCGTGCGGTAGGTGCCGGCGGGGAGTGCGTGGGCCGTGTGGACCGCGTTGTCAGTCCCCTCCCGCACAATGGGATGCGCAAGGCACCGGTGCGACGGAAGGGCGGCATCCCATGACCGTGTGGGACGACCTGGTGGGCCAGGAGAAGGTGAGCGTGCAACTCGACGCCGCCGCCCGGGACGCCGACGCCCAGGTCACGGCGGTGGCGGACCACACCCCGGTCGCCGAGGCGTCGAAGATGACGCACGCCTGGCTCTTCACGGGGCCGCCGGGTTCTGGCCGTTCCACCGCCGCGCGGGCCTTCGCCGCGGCCCTCCAGTGCGTGAGCCCCGACCGGGCTCTCGGCGGATCCCCCGGCTGCGGGTTCTGCGACGGCTGTCACACGAGCCTGATCGGCACCCACGCCGACGTGCAGATCATCCGCACCGACCTCCTCTCCATCGGCGTGAAGGAGACCCGCGATCTCGTACGCCGGGCACAGATGTCCCCGGCGGGCCGCCGCTGGCAGGTCATCATCGTGGAAGACGCCGACCGCCTCACGGAGGGCGCGGGCAACGTCCTTCTGAAGGCCATCGAGGAGCCCGCCCCCCGTACGGTCTGGCTCCTCTGCGCGCCCTCCATCGAGGACGTACTGCCCACCATCCGCTCCCGCTGCCGTCACCTCACGCTCCGGACGCCCCCCGTGGACGCGGTCGCCGATGTCCTCGTACGCCGCGACGGCATCGAGCCGGACGTGGCGGCCGCCGTGGCCCGCGCCACCCAGGGCCACATCGGGCGGGCCCGCCGCCTCGCCACGGACGAGCGCGCCCGCGCGCGGCGCGCCGCCGTCCTCAAACTGCCCCTCCGTGTCGACGACGTGGGTGCCTGCCTCAAGGCGGCGCAGGAGCTGATCGACGCGGCCTCCGAGGACGCCAAGCAGGTCGCCGAGGAGACCGACGTCAAGGAGACGGAGGACATGAAGGCGGCGCTCGGCGCGTCCCAGGGCGGCCGGATGCCGCGCGGCACCGCGGGCGTGATGAAGGAGCTGGAGGACAAGCAGAAGCGCCGCAAGACGCGTACGCAGCGCGACAGCCTGGACCTGGCCCTGATCGACCTCACGGCCTTCTACCGAGACGTCCTGGCCCTCCAGTTCGGCACCAGCCTCGCCCTCGCCAACACGGAGATGCGGGACACCCTGGACCGGCTGGCGCGCGGCTCGTCCCCGGAGACCACCCTGCGCCGGATAGAGGCGATCGCCGCCTGCCGCGAGGCCCTCGACCGGAATGTGGCACCGCTGCTGGCGGTGGAGGCGATGACGATGGCGCTGCGGGCCGGTTGACGCGGCCACGGGACGCGCGCTGCCGGTCCTGCGAGTCCTGCCCGTCCCGCTCAGAGTTCGTGACGCACGCCGTTCGTCCTGTCCGGAGTTCGTGAAGCGCGCCGCCCGTCCCGCCCGTCCTGCCCGTCCCGCCCGGAGTTGACGGCGTCACTCGTACGAGGTCGGGTTGACGACTCTGAGCGACCGATTCATCGCGCAGGGTTACGCTCGCTCGATGTACACCAGGCGCCGGCCCAGGTCACCTCGGGCCAACCGATCCCTTCGCGCGTGCGGCACCTTGCTCGCCGTCGCCGGACTGCTCGTCTCCGCCTGCTCCGCGGGGAGTTCGACGAGCTCCACGAGCCCGGCCGGAGCGGCGGCCGCGCTGCGTGCCCTGCCCGAGGCCACCCCGTCGGCGCTGGCCTCGTACTACGGTCAGCGGCCGGCCTGGCGCGCCTGTGGTGTCGCCGGCTTCGAGTGCACGACGCTGAAGGCCCCGCTCAACTACGCCGAGCCGGCCAAGGGCGACGTCCGGCTGGCCGTCTCCCGCAAGAAGGCCACGGGTCCTGGCAAGCGGCTCGGTTCGCTGCTGGTCAACCCGGGCGGGCCGGGCGGTTCGGCGGTCGGTTACCTCCAGGCGTACGCCGGAATCGGCTACCCGGCGAAGGTCCGCGCCCGTTACGACATGGTGGCGGTCGACCCGCGCGGTGTCGCCCGCAGCGAGCCCGTCGAATGTCTCACCGGGCGCGAGATGGACGCGTACACGCAGACGGACACGACACCCGACAACGCGCGCGAGACCGGTGAACTGGTCGGCGCCTTCAAGGAGTTCGCGGAGGGCTGCGGGCGGCGCGCGGGCAACCTGCTGCGCCATGTGTCCACGGTCGAGGCGGCCCGTGACATGGACCTCGTGCGTGCGGCGCTGGGCGACGAGAAGCTGACGTACGTGGGTGCTTCGTACGGCACGTTTCTCGGGGCGACATACGCGGGCCTGTATCCGGAGCGGGTCGGCCGGCTCGTCCTGGACGGCGCGCTGGACCCGTCGCTGCCCGCGCGGAAGACGAACCAGGACCAGACGGCGGGCTTCGAGACGGCGTTCCAGTCCTTCGCCAAGGACTGCGTGCGCGAGTCGGACTGCCCGCTGGGCGGCGCGGGCACGACGACGGAACAGGTCGGCAAGAACCTGAAGGCCTTCTTCCGGCAACTGGACGGCGCCCCCATCGAGACGGGCGACGCGGACGGCCGCAAGCTGGGCGAGGCGCTGGCCACGACGGGCGTCATCGCCGCGATGTACGACGAAGGGTCCTGGCCCCAACTGCGCGACGCCCTCGACATGGCCATGAAGGACAAGGACGGCGCGGGCCTGCTCGCCCTCTCCGACAGCTATTACGAGCGCGACTCCGACGGCAAGTACGAGAACCTGATGTTCGCCAACGCGGCGGTCAACTGTCTGGACCTGCCGGCCGCGTTCTCCTCCCCCGAGGAGGTGAAGGACGCGCTCCCCTCCTTCGAGCAGGCTTCCCCGGTCTTCGGCGAGAGCCTCGCCTGGGCCTCCCTGAACTGCGCGTACTGGCCCGTGAAGGCGACCGGCGAAGCCCGCAGCATCGAGGCGAAGGGCGCCGCCCCCATCGTGGTCGTCGGCACCGTCCGTGACCCCGCGACCCCCTATCGCTGGGCCCAGGCCCTGGCCGCCCAGCTCTCCTCCGGCACCCTCCTCACCTATGACGGTGACGGCCACACGGCCTACGGGCGGGGCAGCGCCTGCATCGACTCCGCGATCAACGAATACCTCCTCGAAGGCACCCCTCCGAAGAACGGAAAGCGCTGCTCAGGGGCATGATCACGCGGTCCGCCGGGGGTGCTCCCGAAGCCTGTACGGAGCACCCCCCGAAACTGTGTAGACTTACGCACGTTGCCGATCGCACCATAGTTCTGGCAGCATGCCGCCTTAGCTCAGATGGCCAGAGCAACGCACTCGTAATGCGTAGGTCTCGGGTTCGAATCCCGAAGGCGGCTCCACCTCTGACCAGCGGTTTCCTCCGGGAAGCCGCTGAGTTGTTTCCGGCCTAGTTGCAACGCAAGTTGCGGTTACCGACCCGTGTCGTACGTGCGGTCGAATTCTGGTCACCCCCACAGCGCGTCACCCATCCGCTTCGCCGCATCGTTCGCGAGGACTGACGCGACGTGCGTGTACCGCGTCATCATCCGCATCGAGCTGTGGCCGAGGATCTCCATCACGACGCGCGGCGAGACGCCCGCCTCGATCAGCAGCGTGCCGGCCGTGTGCCGGTTGTCGTGCACCCGCGCATCCCGCAGGCCCGCCGCCGTGAGGATGTCCTTGAACTCCTCCCAGTCCATCCGCGGATCGATCGGCTTCCCGTTGGGCTGGCAGAACACGAGGTCGTTCTCCTCCCACAACTCGCCGGCCGCCAGGCGCTCGCGCAGCTGGTCCTTCCGATGCGCCTTGAGGAGCGGAACCAGCGGAGGCGGGATCGGGGCGAGCCGCTTGTTCTTCCCCTTCGGCTCCCGGAAGACCAGCCCCCCGCCCGTGCGCTCCGGGCATGTCTTGGCGTGCGCCGTGCAGTCCTTCGCGCACGGCTTCGGGCACCCGTTCTTCAGCTTGGCGTGCTGCCTGCACGTGGCCTTGCAGCCCTTGCGGTGATGCTTCGCACCGCAGGCGTGCGCGTCCTCGCAACCGTGCTGCCAGGTAAGGCGCTGGAGTTGCCACCAGATCTTCATGACCCCGGTGTCCAAGTCCACGTACTTCCAGCGCAGTCCGAGCGCCTCGCCCTGGCGCAGGCCCTCGGCGAGCGCGACGGACCAGCGGGCGCCGTTGCGCCGGTCGGCCGCCTCGGCGAGGAGCGCGCGGGCCTCCGTCTGGTTGAAGGGCTCGATCTCGCCCTCGGCCGCGGACGGCGGCTCGACCATCAAGGCCACGTTGCGGGAGACGATCTCCCGTTGCCACGCCACCTTCAGCGCGCGGGAGAGGATCCGGTGCGTCTTCAGCACGGTGCCCGACGACAGGTGCCGCTTCGTCATGTCGAGGTACAGGGCGTCGATATGGGACGCCTCCAGTTTGTCGACGCGGTGCTTGCCGATCCCGGGGAACAGGTAGAGGCGGCACTTCGACCGGTAGTCGTCCAGCGTCCGCGGGCTCATGGTCCCGTCGGCCACCTTCCGGGCGCACGCGGTATCCATCCATGTGGTGAGCCACTGCTCGATGGTCGGCGCGCGGCCGGCCTTCTTCGTCTTGCCCGCGTCGCGCTCGCGCTCCAGCTGCCGGACCTTGGCGCGTACGACGACCTCGTCGGAGCCCATACGGTGGCGCCGGTCCGGGGCACCGTTCGGCTTCGTGCCGACCGTGACCCACCCGTGCCACTTCCCGTCTGCCTCGGAGAAGTAGACGCTGCTCTCGCCGTTGCTCCGGCGGCCGCTCATCCGGCTCGCCCCGCCCGGGCCGGCGGCAGGATGCCGCGCTTGCGTGCTTCGTAGATCCAGCGGTGCACGGTACGCACGGGCACCTTCGCTCGCTTCGAGATCGACGGCGCTGGTGGCTCGCCGGCCGCAGTGAACCAGCGGTAGGCCTCGGCCACATCGGTGAGGAAGTCTTCGGTGAGCCGCCCCTCGGGAGAGCGGATGATCGGCAGCTTTCCCTTGGGGTCTCCGTCCTGCCCATCGCCTACGCGGACCCCGATCTCTCCCGTCCTGTACGTCGTGAACTTGTCCTTGGTGCTGTCGAAGAACTCGACGAGGGAGTCGAGGGTCGGGCGAGGGCCCTCCCACGGATAGCTGAAGATCCCGTGGGTGTACTCCATGTCCTTCAGGAGGTGGCTCTCCACCATCGCCAGGGGGATGCGGCGGAACGTCCTGCCGGTGAGGGGCTCTTCCGGGCCGGCCTCCATGACCACGGCTTGCATGTCGAGGCGCGTGTCCGCTGCCGACTCCGGGATCGCGTACTGGATGTAGACGGTGGGGCCTCCGCTGTTGTCGCTGAGGCGCGTCCATCCCATGGGGCGGACCTCAAGTTGCCACGTTCCGATGTGAACAGCCATGCCGCTGAGCATGCCAGCGCTGTCAGCGAATGAGCAAGTGGCACCACGCACGTGAGTAAGTGTCTCCGGATACTTGCACGACCCTCGGCGACTCTCTAGAGTCATGGTGAGCAAGCGGTGATACGTACTCGCCGCCACCTACTCGGGAGACTCGCATGACCCGGATCCTGTACCGCGCCACTGAGGTAGCCGAGAAGCTCGACGTCGGGCTCACCACGGCGAAAGCCCTCATCAGGAGCGGCGAGCTGCGGAGCATCAAAATCGGCCGCGCCCGCCGAGTGCCGGCCGATGTGCTGCACGCGTACGTGCAGCGCCTCGACGCCGAGCAGAACGGCGACGACAGCGTCGCGCCCCGCCTCGGTATCGCATGAGACGGCCCGGTCGTCGGTGATTCCAGCACCAGCGACCGGGCCCCACGCCCACCCATGACGAAGCCCCGGCCTGCTTGGCGGCTGTACCGGGGCGACGTCTTCTCGAACCAAGAAGGAGGACGTACTCCTCATGATGCCGTACTTCTCCGGCCGACGGCCGACCGAGAACGCCGCGGTCTCCCGGACGCCGGATCATCCCGCGCCGACCGCGCCCGTACCGGAGTTGCGGCACCGGCTCCTCGTCGCCGTCCGGGTCGACGACGGGCACGCGGCCCGGCTGCTGATCAACCACCTCGCGAGGGCCGTCGCATGAAGCCGCGCCGCGGCCGTCTCCGCCTGGCGTACGACGCCGGGCGGAAGCGGCCCGCGCGCTCCTTCCCCTGCTCCACGAATCCGTACGGCTTGACCATGCGCGAGCTGCGCCACGAGATCCGCCGACTGACGGCCAGAGGCTGGCAGTTGTGGGAGATCCGTCGACGGCTCTGCCCCTGCAAGAACTCGGAGTACATCGAGTGACCGAGTACGACGGCGGTCCCCAGTGGAGCGCGCGAGACGAGGAGCGCCTCGGACTTGAGCAGGTGGTCACCGCGACCGCCATGCTCAACCCGAGTCACTTCCCCGCGCTCGCCGAGATCATCACCCCCGACATGCTGCGGCACACACCGGCCCGCGCTGTCTGGGAACTCCTGGCGCAGCGGATCCCGGCGGGCGAGCCCGTCGATTACTGGGCGCTCCAACTGGCGATGCCGGACGACGTGCTGAAGAAGATCGGCGGCCCGACCGTCTTCAGCTCTCTGGGGATGCACAACGTCGGAGACGCCGAGTGGCACGCGGAGGAACTACGCAGGTTCACGGTCCGGGACCGCATTGCCGCGAAGCTACGCGGAGCCCTCACCCGCATCGAGCACGACGACGACCTTGAGGCCGCGATCGAGGTCGCCCTCACCGCGGTCACCGACCTGGACACGTTCACCGCCGGGGTCCCGTCCGCGGGGTCCGACTGGGATGACGTTGACCTGACGTCCGTCCTGAGCGGCACGTACAAGCCCAGCTTGCCGACGGTCGGCGCGAGAGACGACGGCATCGGCCTCTTCTATCCGGGCCGCGTCAATGGCATCCAGGGCGAGTCCGAGGCCGGCAAGTCGTGGGTCGCGCTCGTCTCCTGCCTCGTCGAGATCAACCGCGGCAACCACGTGTTCTATCTCGACTTTGAGGACTCCGAAGAGGGTGTCATCGGGCGGCTGCTGCTGCTTGGCGCGTTGCCGCAGGACATCGCCGACCGGTTCCACTACATCCGTCCCGGCGGCGCGCCGTCGCCGCTGGTGCTCAAGGCGCTGGCCTCCCGCGTCCGCGAGTTCGAGGCGACGCTCGTCGTGGTCGACGGTGTCACCGAAGCGATGACGATGATGGGCCTGGAGCTCAAGGAGAACACCGACATCGCCAAGTTCGGGCGCGCGCTGCTGCGCCCGCTGGCGGACGCCGGGGCCGCAGTCGTCCCGCTGGACCACGTGGTGAAGAGCACGGAGTCTCGCGGCCGGTACAGCCTCGGCGGTGTCCACAAGCTGAACGGTGTCGACGGCGTCCAGTACATGCTCGAAGCCGTCCGTCCCTTCGGCATCAACACCGAGGGCCGCTCCCGCCTGCGCATCGCCAAGGACCGGCCCGCGCAGGTACGAAAGCATGCGCTGCCGGGCGGGAAGAACCCGATGCACTGGTTCGCCGACCTCGTCATCCGCTCCGAGGGCGACGAGTACGCCGAGGCGCACTTGTACCCGCCGATCCAGCGGACCGACGATCCGGCGGAGATGACGGCCGCGCAGGAGAAGGCGGCGAAGGACGAGGCCGAAGCCTCAGCCAGAGAGGCTGCAGTTCTCCAGGTGCTCACCGAGGCCACGGAACCGCTGAGCAAGAACGCCATCGAGGACCTGGTGTCTGGCAACCGCAGCACGACTCGCCGCGCGCTGACACGGCTCGTGCACGCCAAGCAGGTCGAGATCAGTCACGGGGCTCGGAACGCGGTGCTCCACAGCCTGCCAGCGGCGCCGGAGACCGCGTCATGACCACGCGCCCCGACTTCGCTGCGACCTCGCCGGACCTCGCCCCACAACTACGCAGCAGCAGCGGAGCCGGAGGTGTTTGCGCAGGTCACAGGGTTATCGACCTCGCCCCGGCCACCTCGCCACCTCGCCGCGTACCTGACGCCCTGTCACGGGGCGAAGTCGCACCGCATCCGACCTGCGGGAACGGCAGTCAGCGCGACCTCGCCGCACCTCGCCCCGACCTCGCCGGGGGCGAAGTGAAGTGACCTCGCCGCTCGCCCCCTTCTTTAGGGGCGAGCAGCGAGCGTCACGCGCAACACCGACCACAACGACCACGGAGGAACCCATGACGACCGAAGGAAAGCGACCAGTGAAGACGTACGGAATCCAGACCCACCGCCGGGCGCAGCAGCTTCGCCGGACCCGCCGCAACGCGATGGCGCTCACCATCCACCGCCTCCGCGCCGAAGATCAGGGCTCTGTCTACGACGAGATCATCCGTCTCTTCAAGCCGGACCCGATCGGCGAACTCATCGAGATGGTTGCGCACCTCGCCGAGGGCATGGCCAACATGCTGGAGAAGGAGTGCGGCAGCAAGGAAGCTGCAGCCGAGTCCCTCGCTCAGCAGATCGAGGAAGCCGAGGAGTTCGGCGGCGCGTTCGGTGACGCCGTCCTCGTCGACATCCGCGCCTACGAACTCGCTCTCAACGGCCGGCCCGCAGTCCGCGCCACTGCGGCCCTTCTGGACGCGGCGAACGGGCACCGGCCGGTTGTCGAGCACGCGACCGTACGCCCTCTTCTGAGCGCGGCCCTGGCCTCCGCCCGGGACTCCAGCGCGCAGGACGGCGAGCTGTTTCTCACGGGCCCGTTGGAGGCGCTGGGCGGGCGCGAGGCGTGGGCGCAGCTAGACCCGGACGGGTACGTCCTGATGTTCCCCGAGGACGTGTGAGCGGCCAGGCCCGGACTCCCGACGGCACGCCGCAGGAGACGGACATGTCCAGCCCTCGCCGCACCGACTACGTCATCGGCGACATCGACGCCACCGCCCTCGCCGCCAACTACCAGTGCGGCCACTGCCTCAGCGAGACCGTCCTCGGCACCGACCCGGACACCAACGGGCCCCGACTGGAGATCCGCCACGACGACGGCTGTCCCGTCCTGGTCGGTGCGCTGCCCTCCACCCCCGACGTGGTGCGCGCCCTCGCCGGCCACGTGCCCGACACCTTCCGCCGTCCTTGAACGGAGAACCTCATGAAGCAGCTCACGACCCTGAACGCCACGATCACCACGGCCGCGGTAGAGGTGAAGACCCTCACGATCAGCGGCAAGCAAGTCACCCTCGCCGTGTTCCGCCAGCTCCGCGAGGAACCGCTCAT
>NZ_JAPWHT010000107.1:0-26430 GCF_027270795.1 Streptomyces sp. ActVer | reverse complement strand
TACCTTCGCGGTGAGCTCGACGGCCTCGAACGGGTTGCCCGCGGTGACGGCCCAGCATTCGCGGCAGAACGCGTCGTCCGCCTGCGTGCCGAGGGATTCGCGCACCAGATGGGCGACGGCGACCGCGCTGAGCGGTTCCAGGTCGAGGGGGCGCCCGCCTGCACGGCCGGGCAGGCCCCTGAACTGCTCGGCGTGGTCCGGGAGTTCGTCGGGCCGGTAGGCGACGACGAGCAGCAGGGGCAGTTCCTCGGCTCGGGGTGCGAACGCGGCGAGCCACTGCAGTGACTCGGCGTCGGCCCAGTGCGCGTCGTCGAGGACCAGCACCATCGGGGCGCGCCGCACCGCGAGGTGCGTGAGCACCCAGTCGAGGCCGTCGCGCAGTCCCTGTTGGTCGGGCGGCGCGCCCTCGGCGGGGGCGCACAGACCGAGTGCGGGTCCGACGATGGCGTACCAACTGCCCAGCGAGGCACGGAGTTCGGCCTCCGGAACGCCCGCGAGCTGGGGCTGCAGAAGCTGGCGCGCGACGTGGAAGGCGACGCGCTGCTCCTGGTCGCCGCCACGCGCGGACAGCACCGTGCAGCCCATGGCGGTGGCGCGACGGCGTACTTCGGCGAGAAGGGTGGTCTTGCCGATTCCGGCACGTCCGGCGAAGGCGAGCAGGCCCCCGCGGGGCCGGTCGTACGGTTCGGTGACGTCCTGACCGGGGCCGATGCTGTCCCGACGAGGCCCGGTGGCGTCCCGACGAGCGCCGGTGACATCCCGACGGGGCCCGGTGCCGTCCGAACGCGTGCGTGCGCCGTCCGTTCCCAGCCCGGTGACCTCGGCCAACGCCTCGTCCACAGCCGCGAGTTCACTCTCGCGCTCGAAGAGCGTCCTTCTGCTCCGCATGCCGCGCTGACCCATGCCGCACCCCCTGCCACGGTGGTGCGACCGGCGCGGGGAGACGGTGCGCTCCGTGACCTACACGTACCTCAGCGTACGCCCGGAGCCAGTGGCGTGGACCCGTTCGGCCGTTACTGACCGGAGCGGTCGGCCAGCCGTTCCAGCAGGGCCACGGCCTCGGCGGCGCGTTCGTGCGGCACGAAGAGGTGATCGTGGTGGAAGCCCGCGACGACGTTGCAGCTCAGGCCCGCTTCGGCCAGTGCCTGGGCGACGGCGGCGGTGAGGCCGACGGCGTCCAGCGCCGAGTGGATGCGCAGGGTGATCCAGCCGGCCACGAAGTCGTACGTCAGACGCGCGGCGTCGGCGTCCTCCTGCTCGACGACGAGGGTGAGGCCCTCGTCCTCGACGACGGTGACGACCGGTGAGAGCCCTGGGGGCGCAGTGGTCCCTGGGACGGTGGTGAAGACGAAGCGGCCGGGGTGCAGGGCGGGTGCCATTCCGCTCAGCAGTCGACCGAGATCACGTTCCGCGCTCTTACCGCCAGGACCGCCCATAGGCGAAGGCTATGCCGTCTTCTTGTGTCGTTCGTGGTGGCGGGCGACACGGGCACGGTTGCCGCACGAGGGCTTGCACCATTCCTGGCGGGGGTGGTCCTTGAGGAAGTAGCGCACACAGCGCGGCGCGTGGCAGGCGCGCAGCCGCTGCCGGTCGGGGCTCGCGAGGAAGGCGATGGCCGCGCGGGCGAGGGCCGCGGTGAGTTCGGCGTCGCCGTGCGCGGGTTGCTGGCGTACGACGGGGTCGGCGCCCTCCGTCCACGACAGGACGGGGACGGTCGGGGTCAGGGCCGCGCGGGTGTTGAGCCGCTCGACGGCGTCCCGTACGGGCATGAGCCGGGCGGCGTCGGCCGGGCTCGGCTCACCGGGAAGCACGGCGCGGGCGAACAGGGCACGGACGGCGGCGCGCACGTCCCGTACCGCGGCCAGCTCCGTTTCGTCGGCCTCGAACCCGTCGGCGTCGGCCTCCGGACGCTCGCGCACCCAGGCGGTGAGGCCCTCCACGGTGGCGAGGTCGTCGGCGACTCCGCCGTGGCCGTCGTGGCGGATGGTGAGGGCGAGATCCAGGGCGAGACGTGCGTCCGCGCCGAGCGAGGCGTTCATGGGCTAATGATACGGTCAACCGCATCCATTAGCGCACGGGCATTCTCCTTGGCGCCCGAGCGCGTCCATGAGCGCCCGAGCGGGGAGTGTGCCGGTGGAGGATCTGCGTCAACTGCTGCGCGGCCTGGAGGTGTTCGCGGGCGAGCTGCCCGTGTTCGACCCGTCCGAGGCCCCGGACGCGCCGACGGAGCTGTTCGCCGAGTGGCTGCTCGCCGCCGTGGACGCCGGGGTGCGCGAGCCGCACGCCATGACGGTCTCCACGGCCGGTGCCGACGGGAATCCCACGGCGCGGACCTTGATTCTCAAGGGGCTCGGTCCGGACGGCTGGCGGTTCGCGTCGGACGGCGGCAGCGTCAAGGCCCGAAACCTGACGGAGCGGCCCTACGCCGCGCTCACCTTCTACTGGTCGCCGCTCGCACGGCAGATCCGGGTACGTGGACCGGTCGCGCCGGAAAGTCCCGAGGACAGTGCGGCCGACTTCCTGGCACGGAGTGCCGGTGCCCGCGCGGAGGCTCTGCTCGGCCGCCAGTCGCGGCCCCTCACGGACCTCGCCGAGCGCGACACCGCGGTGAAGGAGTCGCTGGCCCGACTGGAGGCCGAGCCGGATCTCGTGGCGCCCGGCTGGACGCTGCACTCGGTACGTCCCGAGTCCGTCGAGTTCTGGCAGGGCGACAAGGAGCGACGGCACACGCGGCTGGTGTACGTGCGCTCCGGGGAGGGCTGGGACAAGCAGTTGCTGTGGCCCTGAAGGAGACGCCTGCCGCGTAGCCGTGACGGGACGGCCGGCGTACGGCCGTGACCGGGCCGAATGCCGCGAACGGCCCGTCGGCGACCTCGGTTTCCCGGGGCCGGCCTCGCTCAGACCTCACCCCGGGAAACGGCCGAAGATCGCGTGGCCCGGAC
Source organism: Streptomyces sp. ActVer (assembly GCF_027270795.1). Taxonomy (NCBI): domain Bacteria; kingdom Bacillati; phylum Actinomycetota; class Actinomycetes; order Kitasatosporales; family Streptomycetaceae; genus Streptomyces; species Streptomyces sp. ActVer. The sequence goes on along the minus strand of NZ_JAPWHT010000107.1, from coordinate 23,488 downwards.
AGGGGAAAAAGGAACGCCCCTCCTGTCGGGTCAGGCTCCCCCACGTGCTCTCACGTGAGGTCGAACTCCCCTTCCCGCGCCCCCGACACGAACGCGCCCCATTCCGCGGGCGTGAAGATCAAGGAGGGGCTTTCCGGGCGGCCACTGTTGCGCATCGCGATGAAGCCTTCGACAAAGGCGATCTGGACATCCCCCTGTCCGCGGCTGCTGGAATGCCAGTCGGCGCTGCTGAGGTCAAGCTCCGGCTTGTCCCAGCCCGCGAGCGGGTGCTGCTGGATGGTGCTCTCGGCCACGTCCGTGCTCCTCCCGGTTCGTCGTCCGCGGCCAGCCTAGCTTTCGGTCCCTGCCGCGCACAGGCCACGTGAGGGGGACAGCTTCAGGAGGTGGGCGGTGTGGCTCCTACCAGCCACATCGAGAAGAACTGGGACCCGCCGCCGTAGGCGTGTCCGAGGACCCGGCGGGCGCCGTCGACCTGGTGCTCCCCGGCCTGTCCACGCACCTGAAGTGCGGCTTCCGCGAACCGGATCATCCCGGAGGCCCCGATCGGGTTGGTGGAGAGCACCCCGCCCGACATGTTCACCGGCAGGTCCCCGTCGAGTTCCGTGACCCCGGACTCGGTGAGTTTCCACCCCTCGCCCTCCGCGGCGAAACCCAGGTTCTCCAGCCACATGGGCTCGTACCAGGAGAACGGGACGTACATTTCCACCGCGTCGATCTCGCGGCGGGGGTCTGCGATGCCGGCCTGCCGGTACACGTCGGCCGCGCAGTCCTTGCCGGCCTGCGGCGAGACGAAGTCCTTGCCCGCGAAGAGAGTCGGCTCGCTGCGCATGGCGCCGCCGTGCATCCAGGCGGGCGGACGCGGCGAACGAGCCGCTCCCGCACGGTCGGTGAGGATCATCGCGCAGGCTCCGTCGGAGGACGGGCACGTCTCCGAGTAGCGGATCGGGTCCCAGAGCATGGGCGAGGCCTGGACCTTCTCCAGGGTGATGTCGTGCTCGTGGAGATGCGCGTAGGGGTTCTTGAGCGCGTTGCGGCGGTCCTTGTACGCGACGAGCGAGCCGACCCCGTCGGGTGCGCCGGTGCGTCGCATGTAGGCGCGCACGTGCGGGGCGAAGAAGCCGCCCGCGCCGGCGAGCAGGGGCTGCTGGAAGGGGATCGGCAGGGACAGGCCCCACATGGCGTTCGACTCTGACTGCTTCTCGTAGGCGAGGGTCAGTACGGTGCCGTGGACGCGGCCCGCGACGAGGTTCGAGGCGACGAGCGCGGTGGATCCGCCGACCGAGCCCGCCGTGTGGACGCGCAGCATGGGTTTGCCCACCGCGCCGAGGGCGTCGGCGAGGTAGAGCTCGGGCATCATGACGCCCTCGAAGAAGTCGGGCGCCTTGCCGATGACGACGGCGTCGATGTCCGCCCATGTCAACTCGGCATCTGCGAGCGCACGTTGGGCGGCCTCGCGGACAAGTCCCGCGATCGACACGTCCCTTCGGGCCGCGACGTGCTTGGTCTGGCCGATCCCGACGACGGCCACGGGCTCCTTGCTCATCGCGGGTCTCCCTCCAGTACGGCGACCAGGTTCTGTTGCAGACACGGGCCCGAAGTGGCGTGCGCGAGAGCCCTGTTGGAGTCGCCGCGCTGGATCCGGGCGGCCGCCTCACCGATGCGGATGAGCCCCGCGGCCATGATGGGGTTGGCGGCGAGCGGCCCCCCGGAAGGGTTGACCTCCACGCTGTCGTCCAGCCGCAGGGCCTTGCGCAGCACCACCTCCTGCGAGGTGAACGGAGCGTGCAACTCGGCGGTGTCGACGGGCCTTTCGAAGGCTCCGGCCCGTTCCGCCGCCAGCCGCGAGGACGGCGAGTCGGTCAGGTCCCGCACGCCGAGACCGTGCGCCTCGATGCGGTGGTCGATCCCCCGGATCCAGGCGGGCCGCTCGCACAGGTCGCGGGCCCGCTCCCCCGCGGCGAGGATCACCGCGGCCGCCCCGTCGCCGATGGGCGGGCAGTCGCCGGTACGCAGGGGGCGTACGGCGTAGTCGCCCCGTGGCACCGAACCCCGCAGCTGGGCATGGGAGTTGTCCGCGGCCGAGGCGCGGCTGCGGGTGGCGACGGCGGCCAGCGCGGGCTCGTCCGTGTCGCCCGCGTCGATGAGGGCCTGCGCCTGCAGAGCGGCCAGCGCTACGGAGTCCGGCCACAGCGGCGCCACGTAGTACGGGTCGAGCTGCCGGGTCAGTACGTCGCGCACGGAGCCGGGGGACGACTTGCCGTACGCGTACACGAGCGCGGTGTCGGCCTCGCCGGTGAGGAGCTTCGTCCAGGCCTCGTACAGCGCCCACGCCCCGTCCATCTCCACGTGCGACTCGGAGATCGGCGGCCAGGCTCCGACGCCGTCGAGTGCCATCGTGAAGGAGAAGGCGCGGCCCGCGAGATAGTCGGTGGAGCCCGAGCAGGTGAAGCCGATGTCACTGGTCTTCAGCCCGGTCTGCGCCAGCACCTCGTGCAGGACGGGCATGAGCATCTCCACCTCGGAGAGCTCGTCGGAGGTGCGCAGATGGTCGGTCTGGGCGAAGGCGACGACGGCGATGTCCCTCAGCGGCCTCGGCGCGGGCATCTACACCAGCTCCTTGTACGTGTCGTAGTCCGCGTCGGGTTCGCCGGTGGGCCGGTAGTGGTCGGGGAAGCGGCCCCCGTCGGTCCACACCGGCTCGACGCGCATACCCATCCGCACCTGGTCGTAGGGGATTCCGCCGATGCGGCCGTGCAGGGCGAGATCTGCGCCGTCCAGGGCGATGTGCCCGTAGACGTAGGGCACTTCGATGTCGAGGTTCTTCGCCTTGATGTTGACGATGCAGTACGTGGTGAGCGTGCCGCGCGGCCCCACCTCGACCTGTTCCGATGTGGCCACACCACATGTGGGGCACGCGCCCCTCGGCGGGACGTACACCTTGCGGCAGGACGGGCACCGCTCACCGACGGCCCGCCGGTCGGAGAGCGCGTTGATGTAGCCGGACTGGGCACGGCCGGGCGAGTAGGTGTAGTCGAGGCGGGCGGGCGCGACGATGCCGGTCACCATGTCCTCGAAGCGGCCGTCGCTGCCGGTGAGTTCGGCACTGTCACCGTCGTACGGTTCGAAGCAGGCGATGTCGGTGATGGCTCCCGAACGCTCCTCGGCCCACCGGACCCGGACCCGCATCCCGGTGCGTACGGCGTCGGGACCCGGGGCGTCGAGAGCGTGCAGCAGGCCGGTGTCGGACCCGTCCAACCGCACCAGGACCCAGGCGAAGGGGGTGTCGAGAGGCTGCCCGCGACGCGGCTCGTGGTTCCAGGCCCAGGTGCTGACGGTCCCGGTGGACGCCACCTCGACCAGCTCACCGAGTTCCTCGGAGGTGACGGGGTCGTACTCCACGGGCGGGACGAGAATCCGGCCGTCGCCGGTCTTCACTCCCAGGACGACACGCTCACGCAGTCCGGTGAGGAACGCGCTCTGGACAGGCCCGAGGGAGCGCGTGAACGGAAACTCGACGACCAGGGGTGCTTTGAGAACTTCGGGCACGGCATCTCCTCGCGAAACGGTTGGCCGCGCCCCGACAGGGGCGCGGGCTGTGGCACCTGCGGCGCTGTCGCATGGGCACGACCGGCGCCCCTTCAGGGGCGCGGGGAACTGCGCGACCAGCCACAACGGACCCGCAGCGTCAACCCGGCGTTCCAGCGGCACTCACTCCCTCCGAAACACCGGCGGACGCCGCTCCGCGAAGGCCCGCGCCCCCTCCTTCGCATCGGCCGTATCGAAGACCGGCCACCCCCGCTTCAGCTCGGCCGCAAGCCCGTCCCCCTCGCTCATCTCGGCGGTCTCGTACACGGACGCCTTCACGGCCTCGACGGCGAGCGGACCGCAGTCGTTGATCTGCCCGGCGATCGCGAGGGCCTTCTCCAGAGCCGTCCCGTCGGGGACGACGTGCCCGATCAGACCGATGTCGGCGGCCTCCCGCGCCGAGTACGGACGGCCGGTGAGCAGCATCTCCAGCGCATGCGTACGCGGAATCTGCCGCTGGAGGCGGACCGTCGAACCGCCGATCGGGAACAGCCCGCGCTTCACCTCGAAGAGCCCGAACGTGGCGGACTCCCCCGCGACCCGGATGTCGGTCCCCTGAAGGATCTCGGTACCGCCGGCCACGCAGTAGCCCTCGACCGCGGCGATCACGGGCTTGCGCGGGCGGTGATGCCGCAGCATCGCCTTCCAGTGCAGATCGGGGTCGGCCTTGAGGCGGTCCCGGTACTGCTGGCCCTCCATCCCCTTGCCCGCGAGGGCCTTGAGATCCATGCCGGCACAGAACGCGCCGCCCGCACCGGTGAGGATGATCGAGCGGATGGTGTCGTCCGCGTCGGCCTCGACCCAGCCGTCGTACAGGCCGACCAGCATCGGCAGCGAGAGCGCGTTCTTGGCCTCGGGCCTGTTGAGCGTGAGCACCAGTGTGGCGCCTTCGCGCTGCACGGTGAGGTGTTCCGTCCCACCCATTGCCGTCCTCCCGTCTCAGGAACGAGAACAGGTTGCAGGAGCGGAGGGGCCAGTTCAAGGGTTTTCTGACAGTCAGTCAGATTTCTTGTGCGCGGACCCTTCACAGTTGTGGCGGGCTTTGCTCTGATGACCGGCGAAGCGATGACGCACGTCCGATCGTCGAAGCTTGCCGGGGTCAGGAGGAGCGGTGGAGTACAACCTTGCCGACCTGTTCGAGTCGGTCGTCGACGTGGTCCCCGACCGCGAGGCGCTCGTCTACATCGACCACCCCGGAACGGGTGCGGAGCGCCGGCTCACCTACGCGGAGCTGGACGCGGCGGCCAACCGTGTCGCCCACCACCTGATCGACAGCGGCATACGCCCCGGTGAGCATCTCGGGCTGCACCTCTACAACGGCATCGAGTACCTCCAGACCGTCCTCGGCTGCCTCAAGGCCAGGATCGTGCCGGTCAACGTCAACTACCGATATGTGGAAGAGGAGTTGGTCTACCTCTACCGGGACGCGGACCTGGCGGCGCTGGTCTTCGACACGGAGTTCACCGAACGGGTCGCGGCTGCCCTGCCGCGCACGTCGGCGCTCCGGCATCTCGTACGGGTCGGCGCCCCGGCCCCTGACGCACCCGCACTGCCGACGGTGGACTTCGCCGACATCGAGGCCTCCGGATCGTCCGAGCGCGGCTTCCCGCCCCGCTCCCCCGACGACCAGTTCATCATCTACACCGGCGGCACGACCGGAATGCCCAAGGGTGTGATGTGGCGTCAGGAGGACCTTTTCTTCTCGGGGTTGGGTGGCGGCGCCCCGACCGGCGAGCCGGTGAAGACACCGGAGGAGCTCGCCGAGCGGGTCGCTGCGGGCGGCGAGGGGATCACCTTCTTCCCCACGCCCCCGCTGATGCACGGCACCTCGACCCTGACCGCGTTCATCGGCTTCAACTTCGGCCAACGCATCGTGATCCACCGCAAGTTCGTGCCCGAGGAGGTGCTGCGGACCATCGCGAAGGAGAAGGTCACCAGCATGTCGCTGGTCGGTGACGCGATGCTGCGGCCCCTCATCGACGCGCTGAACGGACCGATGAAGGGCACCGACACCTCCTCCATGTTCAGCGTCTCCTCCTCCGGCGCGATCATGTCGGAGACGGTGCGCGCGCAGTTCCAGGCGCTCGTCCCGAACGTCATGCTGCTCAACAACTTCGGCTCCTCCGAGTCCGGCTTCAACGGCACGGCGACGGAGGACTCGGGTCCCGGCCGCGGGTTCCGGATCCGCGTCAACTCCCGCACGCAGGTAGTGGATCCAGCGACGTACGAGCCGGTCCCCGTCGGCGAGCCGGGGCGCGTCGCCCAGCGCGGCCATGTGCCCCTCGGCTACTACAACGACCCCAAGAAGACCGCCGAGACCTTCTTCGAGAAGGACGGCGCGCGGTGGGTGCTGCTCGGCGACATGGCGACCGTCGACGAGGAGGGGGTCGTCACCGTCCTCGGGCGCGGTTCGCAGTGCATCAACACCGGCGGCGAGAAGGTGTATCCGGAGGAGGTCGAGCAGGCGCTCAAGTCGCATCCCGACGTGTACGACGCGCTGGTCGCCGGAGTGCCCGACGAGAAGTGGGGCAACCACGTGGCGGCCGTGGTGCAGCTGCGCACGGGCGCCGGGCAGCCGTCCCTGGACGACATCCAGACCCACTGCCGCACCCATCTCGCGGGCTACAAGATCCCGCGCCAGCTGGTGATCACGGACTCCATCCAGCGCTCGCCGAGCGGCAAGGCCGACTACCGGTGGGCACGCTCGGTGGCGGCGGAGGCCGCCCACTAGACCTGCCGGGAGCAGCAGAGCATCAGGACGGTACGGCGGGCCGCTCCCTCCGCCGTACCGCCGCGTACAGGACCCGCCTCCCCTCCCTGCGGCCGCCTCACGTCTTGACGACGGCCCGTACCACTGAATTACTGATCCGGAGCAGAGCGACCGAATGATCGGTCGCCCGTAATGGATCGTTTGGTGAGGGAGCGGCCCCATGGCGGACTCGACGGACCTGCTGGACGAGGGCGAGCGGCTCGACGCGGAGGGGCTGCGCGCACTCCAGCTGGAGCGGCTGAGGGCATCGCTGCGGCACGCGTACGAGAACGTGCCCTTCTACCGGGACTCCTTCGACAAGGCGGGGCTCCGGCCCGAGGACTGCCACTCGCTCGCCGATCTGGCGCGCTTCCCGTTCACCACGAAGGCGGACCTGCGCGAGAACTATCCGTACGGGATGTTCGCCGTGCCGCAGGACCGTATCCGCCGCATCCACGCGTCGAGCGGTACCACCGGGCGACCCACGGTCGTCGGCTACACCGAGAACGACCTTTCCATGTGGTCCGACATGGTGGCCCGCTCGCTCCGCGCGGCCGGCGCCCGGCCCGGTGACACGGTGCATGTGGCGTACGGCTACGGGCTGTTCACCGGTGGGCTCGGCGCCCACTACGGCGCCGAACGACTCGGATGTACGGTGATCCCCGCGTCCGGCGGCATGACGGCCCGCCAGGTGCAGCTGATCCAGGATCTGAAGCCCGGGATCATCATGGTGACGCCCTCGTACATGCTGACGCTCCTCGACGAGTTCGAGCGGCAGGGCGTGGATCCGCGGGGCACCTCGCTCCGGGTGGGTGTCTTCGGTGCCGAGCCCTGGACCGAGGAGATGCGCCGGGAGATCGAGGAGCGCTTCGCGATCGACGCGGTCGACATATACGGGCTGTCGGAGGTGATCGGCCCGGGCGTCGCCCAGGAGTGCGTCGAGACGAAGGACGGCCTGCACATCTGGGAGGACCACTTCTACCCGGAGATCGTCGACCCGTTCACCGGCGAGCTGCTGCCGGACGGCGAGGAGGGCGAGCTGGTCTTCACCTCGCTCACCAAGGAAGCCATGCCCGTGATCCGCTACCGGACCCGGGACCTCACACGGCTGCTGCCCGGTACGGCCCGGATCTTCCGCCGGATGCAGAAGATCACCGGGCGCAGTGACGACATGGTCATCCTGCGCGGCGTGAACCTCTTCCCCACCCAGATCGAGGAGATCGTCCTGCGCACACCGGGCGTCGCCCCGCACTTCCAGCTGCGGCTGACCCGCGACGGCCGCCTCGACGCGCTCACCGTGCGCGCCGAGGCCCGGGCAGGCGCCACGCCCGAGATCCGCGACGAGGCCGCGCGCGCCATCACGGCGGCCGTGAAGGACGGCATCGGCGTCTCGGTCACCGTCGAGATCGTCGAACCGGAGTCGCTGGAACGGTCGGTGGGGAAGATCAAGCGAATCATGGACCTGCGCCCGCGCTAGGCCGGCCGCCTGCACCGGCCCAGGCACAGGCCCCGCGGTCCGGGACCTGCGCCTGGGCCTGTGCCGACGGCAACGCCCCTACGGCTTGGGGGTGGACCCGTACGCGGTCAGGAAGCGGTCGCGGAACGAGTCCATCCGCCACACCGGTGCCGACTTGTCGGGCTTGATGCCGTCCGTCCAGCCCCAGTCCTCGATCTTGTCGAGTACGGACTTGTCGCGGGCGACGATCGAGACGGGCACGTCCCGGCCGGCGTTGCTGCCGCTGACGCCGGCCAGCGGCTGGTGGTCGCCCAGGAAGACGAGGACGGTGTTCTTGCTGCCGTACTTCACCACGTAGTCGATGAGGGAGTTCACCGAGTACTGGATGGACTTGCCGTACTCCTCCTTGACCTTCTTGGAGTCGTAGAACACGTCCGCGGGGTCCTTGCCCGCCTTCTCGATGCCCTCGTAGACCGAGCCGTCGCCGACCTGGTCCCAGGGGATCATCTTGGGGATCGGGGCCCAGGGCTGGTGGCTCGAGGTCAGGATGATCTCCGACATCAGCGGCTTGTCGCGCTTCTTGCCGTGCTCAAGGCGCTCGAAGGCGCTCAGGGCGTACTGGTCGGGCATGGTCGACCAGCTGAACTTCGGTCCCTCGTAGCCGAGTTCGCGGGAGTCGTAGACGTTGTCGAGGCCGTAGAACTTGCCCTCCGGCCAGTTCTTCTGGACGCCCGGCATGACGCCCACGGTCCGCCAGGCACCGGTGCGCTTGAAGGCGCCGGTGAGGGTCAGGTGCTCGCCCGCGGTGACGGTGCGATAGCGGTTCTGGTTGTTGATCCACAGACCCGACAGGAAGGTCGAGTGACCGAGCCAGCTGCTGCCGCCGTACGTCGCCGAGGTGAGCCAGCCGCTCTTGGCGGAGTAGCCGGCCTTGGTCAGTGCCTCGTTCTTGGCGGTGAGCGTCGCGTCGACGCCCGCGGCGGTGGCCTCGTCCTCGATCGCGCTGCGGCCGTAGCTCTCGATGAAGGCGATCATGACGTCCTTGCCGCGCAGATCGGTGAGGAGCTGGTCGCCCGGGGTGCCGCCGAAGGCGTCCTTCTTGGCCTCCTTGGCGAACGCCGCCTCGTCCTTGAGGGTCGCCTGCACCCGGTTCACGCGGTCCTCGACGCGGGCGACCGTGGTCCTGGCCGCTATACCCGGACCGGACAGCTGCAGGCCGAGCGCCGCGCAGGTGACCCAGGCGGTCCCGACGACCAGAGTGGCGCGGCTGGCCGCGTCGTGGTTGCGGGCCATGACGTTGCTCACCCGGAGCACCGCCAGGGTCATCAGGACGAGCACGATGAGGACGAGGGCCACGACCGCGATCACGGCGCCGATCGCGCCGCCGTTGCCCATCGTGTCCTTGAGGTACGACTGCGCGTCGTCGAACAGGACCCAGTCGAGGACCACGTTGAATCCACGGCCGAGGAACATGTTGAAGCCGACGTCGAGGAGGTTCAGGACGGTCAGCACGCCGAGTATCGCGCCCGCGAGGATCGCCACCACCAGCCGTGGCCTGCGCGGCAGGACGATGAGGACGGCGGCGCCGAGGACCGCCTCCACCGGGATGCGCAGGAACACGCCGGGCGTGAACTTGGGGGCGGAGGTCGGCATGAGGAGCGCGAAGCAGACGAGCAGGAGGGACAGGCCCGTGACGGTCCATCCCACGTTGCGCGCGGCGACCGGGTGCCGGTCGCGCCACTTACCGGGGGCGACGGGCTCGTCCGGGGGCTCGGCGGGGCCGCCGCCCTCGGAGGTGTCCTCGTCGGTGGCGGTGTTGCCCTCGTCAGCGGGGTCCGTCTCGGCGGCCGTGCTCTCCTCGACTGCACAAGCCTCACCGGAAGGCGTTTCCTTCTCCCCCGCGGAAGCCTCTTCGGCAGGCGCTTCCTCCTGCGCCCCGGAAACCTTGTCAGAGGCCGTGTCCGTGTCGGCGTCGACGGCAGGCTTCTCTTCGGATTCCCCTTCGGAGGCGGTCGTCCCCTCCTCCACGGGCACCTCCCCGACGGGCTTCTCCGCGACAGGCGCCTCCCCCTCAGGGCCCTCCTCGGCGGCGGTGGCCTCCTCGGCGCCGTCCCTCTCAGAGGAAACGGCATGCTCGGCCGCAACACCCTTTTCGGGGGCGGCCTCTTCGAGAGGGGTGCTGTGCTGGATGTCGTCGGGCGTGTCCGCCGGAGAAGCCTCCGGCGTCACGTCGGGCTCCGGGGTTGTCCGGTCCATGTCCGGCAGCTGGCGAGAGTTCGTGGTGCGCGACAACCCGAAGGTCCTTCCGTGCGAAACCCGGTGGTGATGCGGCGGGCCAGGCTCGGGTAGCCGGGCCGCCGTTACTGGTACGGCTCACCGGCGGATTCAGTTCACCGGCCGAGGATCCGACCACCAGGGATTCAACCACCGGGAGTGCGACCGTCGCGCCCGGCCAATGGTCAAACCTCTCCCAACCGGTCCCGCAGCTCCCGCTTGAGGATCTTCCCACTTGCGTTGCGGGGCAGTTCGTCCACGAACAGCACCCGCTTGGGGGCCTTGAAGTGGGCGAGGTTCTCGCGCGCGTGGGCGACCAGTTCGTCCTCCGTGACCGTGCCGCGGGGGACGACCACCGCGGTCACGGCCTCGATCCAACGGTCGTCCGGAAGCCCGATCACCGCGACCTCGGCCACCCCGGGATGCGTGTAGAGCGCGTCCTCGACCTGCCGTGAAGCGACCAGGACGCCCCCGGAGTTGATGACGTCCTTCACCCGGTCGACGACGGTGAAGTACCCCTGGGCGTCCCGCACCACGAGATCGCCGGAGTGGAACCAGCCGTCCCGGAATACCTCGGCCGTCTCCTCGGGCTTGTCCCAGTAGCCCTCGCACAACTGCGGTGACCGGTAGACGACTTCACCGGACGTGCCGTCGGGCACGTCCTTGCCGTTCTCGTCGACCACTCTCGCGTCCACGAACAGCACCGGACGCCCGCAGGAGTCCAGGCGTGCCTTCCGGTGCTCGTTCGGCGCGAGGACCATGGACAGCGGGCCGATCTCGCTCTGGCCGAAACAGTTGTAGAAGGCCAGCTTGGGAAGCCGTTCCCGCAGCCGTTCGAGGATGGGCACCGGCATGATCGACGCCCCGTAGTACGCCTTGCGCAGCCCGCTCAGGTCGCGGGTCGCGAAGTCGGGGCGGTTCGACAGGCCGATCCACACGGTGGGCGGTGCGAAGAGGCTGTCCGCGCGGCCGGCCTCGATCAGGTCGAAGAGCCGCTCGGCGTCGGGTGCGTCGAGGATGGTGTTCTGCGCGCCGACCGCGAGATACGGCAGCAGGAACACATGCATCTGCGCCGAGTGGTAGAGCGGCAGCGAGTGCACGGGCAGGTCGCCCGCACTCAGATCGAGCGCGGTGATCGCGCTCAGGTACTCGTGCACCAGCGCGCGGTGCGTCATCATCGCGCCCTTGGGCAGGGCCGTCGTACCGGAGGTGTAGAGCAGCTGCACCAGATCCTCGGTACGCGGCTCCGGACCGTCGTACGGAGGTGTCGACTCCAGCCGCGCGAGCAGCGAGTCGTCGGCGTCGCGCAGCGGCATCACCCGTACGCCGTCGGGGAGTCGGTCCGCGAGGTCGGGGTCGGCCAGGACGAGCGTGCTGCCGGACTGGCCGACGATGTACGAGAGGTCGTCGCCCGTCAGGTTCTGGTTGACCGGTACGTGTACGAGCCCGGCCCGGGAGCAGGCCAGGAAGCCGATGAGGTACGCGTCCGAGTTGTGGCCGTAGGCGCCGACGCGGTCGCCGGGGGCCAGGCCCGAGGAGGTCAGCACCTGGGCCGCGCGGGAGACGGCCTCGTCGAGTTCGGCGTAGGTCCAGGAGCGGTCGCGGTAGGTGACCGCCGTGCGCTCGGGGGTACGTCGGGCACTGCGCCGCAGCACCCCGTCGACCGTGCTGCCGTGTCCAGGCGTCATGACACATGATCCTCGTTCCGTTCCGCGAGCGGGGTCAAGTCCCGCACCAGGAGGTCAGACCCCCGGGCGCCGGCCCGGCGTACACCCTTGTCACGCTCGACCGCCCTCAAGGCGTGGGACCACGCGCATGCGCACCCGCCCCGAGCCGTCGTTGACCATCGGCGACAAAGGGCGCGTAATGGTAGTTATGGACATCAGGCCCACAATCCGGCCTTCAGCCCTGGAACGGTCTCCCTCCGTATCCGAACCACTACCCGAACCTCGGACATCGGCCGGTCCACCACGGCTGGCCTGGCTGGACGCGCTGCGCGGCATCGCGGCACTCGTCGTGGTGTTCGAGCACGCGTCGTACTCCTTCATGGCGGAGTTCCGGCAGGACCTGATGCCCCAGTTCAACACCGGCCGGTACGGCATCCTGGTGTTCTTCCTGGTCAGCGGCTACATCATCCCCGCGTCGCTGGAGCGCCGGGGCTGCGTCCGGACGTTCTGGATCGGGCGGGTGTTCCGCATGTACCCGCTGTGGGCGACCGCCGTCGCCGCCGTCCTCGCCGTCAATCTTCTGGGCCTCTCGGACATGCGCGACTTCGGTGGCCAGGGCGCGGCCACGGTGTCCGTCGCCCATGCCGGACTGCTTCAGGAGCTGCTGGGGACGCCCAGTGTGCTGCTCGTCCTGTGGACGCTCTCGTACGAGATGGCCTTCTATCTGCTGGTCGTCGCGCTCTTCACGGTCCGACTGCACCAGCGGTCGGCGGCGGTCGCCGTCACGCTGGCCGTGCTGGCCGCCGTGAGCGTGGCGGCAGGCGTCACACTGCAGGCCTCCGCCCTGTCCGACCTGGTCGGCACGGGCCCGCTCATCGGGCTCGCCTCGGGCGCCCTGGTCGTCGCGATCTGCTGTGCGAGTTCCGGGTCACCAGCGCTTCGCGTATTCGGCGGAGTGCTGGGCGGAGTACTGGCGCTCGTCCTGGTCCCGTTCAACGGCACGGTCCCGCTGTGGGAGGGCCTGGTGATCCTCGCCGTGATGTTCCTCGGCACCGCAGTCCACCGGGCCGAGAAAGGTCAGAGCTCCTGGTGGTGGGCGGGCTGCACGGCCGCGGTGGTGGTCACCTGCGCCGTGGCCAGCGCGTACTGGAACAGCGACGAGGCCCCCTTCACCCGGCAGGGCTGGATCGTGGCGTTCCTGCTGGCCCTGCTCACCTTCGGTGTCGCGCTGGCGTCGCGCCACCGGCGGATACCGCGCGGGCTGATCTGGCTGGGCATGATCAGCTACTCGGTCTATCTGCTGCACCCGGTGCTGCTGGCGGTGAGCGACGGCACGATCGGCCGGTGGCCGCGCGACAATCCCGTACTCGTGCTGGCGTTCTTCGCCGTGCTCCTGCCGCTGTGCGCGCTGACCTATCGGTACATCGAGGCTCCGAGCCAGGCGTGGGGCCGGAAGCTGGCCCGCCGCGTCGCCCCGTCACGACGAGCTCCCGTGGAGCACGTACGCCCCAGGAAGCCGCGGGTACGTCCCGAGAACCCGACCGTTCCTGAGACCGGGGCAGCGCCTGAGACCGAGGCCGAGGCCGAGACGCGTGCGCCAGTCTGAAGGCGCTCGCTTCCCGGCCTCACCCACGTACCACCCGGCCCGCCCGCCTCACACGGGCCGCGTCCGCCCTTCCCAGTACGGGTCCCGCAGCCGCCGCTTGTACAGCTTCCCGTTGGGATCGCGCGGCATCGTCTCGATGAAGTCGACACTCCTGGGCCGCTTGTACCCGGCAAGCTGCTGCTCGCAGTGCTCCAGGATCGCGGCGGCCAGGGCCTCGCCCGCCTCGAAGCCGGGGGCCGGCTCGACGACCGCCTTGACCGCCTCGCCCCAGTCGTCGTGCGGAATCCCGAAGGCGGCGGCGTCGGCGACGGCGGGGTGGGTGAGCAGCGCGGCCTCGATCTCGGCGGGGTAGATGTTGACCCCGCCCGAGATGATCATGTCGATCTTGCGGTCGCGGAGGAAGAGATAGCCGTCCTCGTCGAGATATCCCAGGTCACCGACGGTGAAGAAGTCCCCGATGCGGTTCTTCTTCGTCTTGCTCTCGTCCTTGTGGTACGAGAATCCGCCCGTGCTCATCTTCATGTAGACGGTGCCCAGTTCACCGGGCGGCAGCCTGTTTCCGTCGTCGTCGAAGACGGCCAGCTCGCTGATGGGCCAGGCCCTGCCGACCGTGCCGGGCTTCTTCAGCCAGTCCTCGGCGGTCGCGAAGGCGCCGCCGCCCTCACTGGCCGCGTAGTACTCCTCGACGCTGTGGCCCCACCACTCGATCATGGCCCGTTTCACATGGTCCGGACACGGGGCGGCGCCATGGATGGCGTGCCGCATGGACGACACGTCATAGGCCGCCCTTGTGCGCTCCGGCAACGCGAGCAGGCGGTGGAACTGGGTCGGGACCATATGGGTGTGCGTGCACCGATGGGCGTCGATGAGCCGCAGCATCTCCTCGGGCGTCCACTTGTCCATCAGCACCAGCCGGTGCCCGATGTGCAGGGACGCGCCCGCGAACTGGAGGACCGCCGTGTGGTAGAGCGGCGAGCACACCAGATGCACGTTGTCGCCGAACGGCTTGATGCCGAAGATGCCGAGGAAGCCGCCGAGGTATGTCTCTTCGGGGAGCTTGCCGGGCAGGGGGCGCCGGATGCCGCGCGGCCGACCCGTGGTCCCCGATGTGTAGTTCATGACCCAGCCGAGCGTGCGGTCCTCGGGCACCGACCCGGGCTGCCCGTCGAGGAGTTCGGCGTACGGGCGGAAGCCCTGAACCGCGCCGACCGCGTACCGCCGGTCCCCGGGGAGCTTCGCCTCGTCGGCCGCGTGGCGTGCCGCGTCGGCGAACCGCTCGTGGGCGACGAGCACCTTGGCGCCGGAGTCGGAGACGATCCAGGCGATCTCGGGGCCGACGAGATGGTGGTTGACGGGCACGAGATAGAAGCCGGCCTGCGAGGCGGCGAGGTACGCGGTGAGGAACTCGACGCCGTTGGGCAGCACGACGGCGAAGGCGTCGCCGCGTTCGAGCCCGGCGGCACGCAGTCCGTGCACCAGCCGGTTCGCCTCGGCGTGCAGGCGTCCGGCGGTCCACTCCTCCCCGTCCGTAGCGATGAGCACCGTGCGCTCGGGGTCGGCGGTGGCCTGGTCCCAGAAGCCGTTGGGGGGCTGGCTCACTCGGGGCTCCTTCCGGCGATGCGGTTGAGTCGGTCGACGGCCTTCTCGAAGTCGCGGGTGAGGTCGTCGACGACTTCCTGGACGCTGCGTTCGCTGTTCATCCGGCCGACGATCTGTCCCACGGGTGTCCCGAGCAGCGGTTCGACCTCGTGCCGCTGGATCCGCGAGACCGCGTCGGCGACCAGCAGCCCCTGCAGGGGCATGGGGAGGGTGCCGGGTCCGTTGGGGTCGTCCCAGGCGTCGGTCCATTCGGTACGCAGCTGGCGTGCGGGTTTCCCGGTCAGCGCGCGCGAGCGGACCGTGTCGCCCGACCCGGCGGCGAGCAGCTTCCGGGTCAGGGCACGCGAGTGCATGTCGGCCTCCGTGACGGTCAGCCATATCGAGCCGAGCCACACCCCCTGGGCGCCAAGGGTGAGCGCGGCGGCCATCTGCTGTCCGCTGCCGATGCCGCCCGCCGCGAGCACGGGCAACGGGTCTACGGCCTCGACGACTTCGGGCGTCAGGACCATCGACGCGATGTCACCGGTGTGGCCGCCTGCCTCGTAGCCCTGGGCGACGACGATGTCGATGCCCGCCTCGGCGTGCTTGCGCGCGTGCCGGGCGCTGCCCGCGAGCGCGGCGACGAGCACGTTCTGGTCGTGGGCGCGCTGGATGACGTCGGCGGGCGGTGAGCCGAGCGCGTTGGCCAGCAGCTTGATCGGATAGTCGAAGGCGACGTCGAGTTGGTTGCGGGCGACCTGTTCCATCCAGCCGGTGATGCGCCAGCCGGAGGCCTCGCCCTCGGCGAGTTCGGGCACCCCGTACTTGGCGAGTGTGTCCTTGACGTACTGGCGGTGCCCCTCGGGGATCATCGCCTCCACGTCCGCCTCGGTCACGCCCTCGACCTTCTTGGCGGGCATGACGACGTCCAGTCCGTACGGCATCCCGTCGACGTGCGCCTCGATCCAGTCGAGGTCGCGTTTGAGGTCGTCGGGGGCGGTGTAGCGGACCGCACCGAGCACGCCGAACCCGCCGGCCCGGCTGATGGCAGCGGCGACGGCGGGGAACGGCGTGAAGCCGAAGAGGGCGTGCTCGACTCCCAGTTTCTTGCTCAGCTCCGTCTGCATGGGCGCAGGATGCCGCAGTCCTCCGGACGAGGGAAGACCTTTTCTGATGGACCGTCAGTTTCCAGTGATTTTCTCGAACCGGGACCGGTCCGGACGGCACCGTTGACACGCCCCCCGTCTGACACAAAAGTTTCACCGAGCACGGCGAAGTCGGAAAGATACTTTCAGGCGGCCACAGCGGCACGGCGTCTCAACGGAAGGCTCCTCGATGACGGACAGAGCGGGCGGCGGGCCGACCCGGCGTCAACTGGGCCGGGGTTTGACGGCGTTGGGCGGCGCGCTGATCCTCGCGCCCCTCCCCGCGGCGTCGGCGGCACCCGGCACCGACGCGAACAACGGCGACGCCCACGGCCGACCGACCCTGCGGCACGGCTCCGCCGAACGCGCCGGACTGCACCCCGCTCATCTGCGCCAACTCGTCACCGACGCCGAGGCGTTCCTCGGCCCCTCCCCCAAGTACCCCTGGTACGCGGGCGCCGTGCTGCTCGCCGGACGCGGCGGCACGGTCGCACTGCACCACCCGATCGGCAAGGCGGTGCGCTACTCGGCGTACGACGAGAAGACCGACACCGCCGTCGAGTTCCCCGCCGACCAGCAGATCGCGATGGCCAAGGACACGGTCTTCGACCTCGCCTCGGTGTCGAAGCTGTTCACGTCGATCCTCGCCATGCAGCAGATCGAACGCGGCGAGCTGGAGCTGGAGGGGAAGGTCGCCTCCTACCTCCCGGACTTCGGCGGCGCGGGCAAGCAGGACATCACGATCCGTCAACTGCTCACCCACACCTCGGGTTTCCGCGCCTGGATCCCCCTCTACAGCGCGCCGACGTACGAGGAGAAGCTCCAGCTCATCTGGAAGGAGGCGCCGCTCAACCCGCCGGGCACCAGGTACCTCTACTCGGACCTCAATCTGATCTCGCTCCAGCTCGTCCTGGAGAAGATCACCGGTCGCGCCCTCGACACCCTGCTGCGCAGCGGGATCACCGACCCCCTCGGGATGCGCCGCACCCGCTTCAACCCGCCCGCCTCCTGGAAGGCGAAGATCGCCGCCACCGAGGACGCCCGCAAACCGTGGTCGGGGCTCGACCGCGGCCTCGTATGGGGCGAGGTGCACGACGAGAACGCGTACAGCCTCGGCGGTGTGGCGGGCCACGCCGGGGTCTTCTCCACCGCGTGGGACCTGGCGATCCTCGGCCGGGCGCTGCTCAACGGCGGTGTGTACGGCAGGGCGCGCATCCTGGAGCCCGAGTCCGTGGAGTTGATGTTCACCGACTTCAACACGGCCTTCCCGGGCGATGAGCACGGCCTCGGCTTCGAGCTCTACCAGCACTGGTACATGGGCGCGATGGCCACACCGCGCACCGCGGGCCACACCGGCTTCACCGGCACCTCGCTCGTCCTCGACCCGACGACCGACTCGTTCCTCATCCTCCTCGGCAACTCCGTCCACCCGGTGCGCAGTTGGCGGTCCGGTTCCGCTCCCCGGGTGGCCGCCGCCAACAACCTGGCCCGCGCCGTGCCGGTCCGGCCCGCGCGAGGACGTACGGCCTGGTTCTCCGGCATGGCCAACGCCACTTCCGCCACGCTGACACTGCCCGCGCTGGACCTCGGCGCGGGAGGCCGTCTCCGCTGCGCCCTGTGGTGGGACACCGAACCGCAGGCGGACGCCCTCTTCCTGGAGTCCTCGACGGACGGCGGCACGACGTGGCTGCCGGTGCCGTTCACCACCGTCCGGCACGGCGAGGCCGCCCAGGACCATCCCGCCGGTTCCGTCACCGGCTGGTCGGGCCGGGCCTGGCACCGGCTCTCCGCGGATCTCCCCGAGGCCCGGCAACTCGTCCTGCGCTGGCGGTACGCGACGGACCGGCTCTACGTCGGCCGAGGCGTGTACGTGGACGCGCAACGGGTCGCGGACGGCGACCGGGTCGTGTTCGACGAGGCCAGACCCGCGGACGCGGCACGGATCGAGGCGGCGGGCTGGACGGCGGCCAAGGACTGACCGGCCCCGCGGGCGACGGCGACGGCGTGAACGAGCTGTCGCCGGGCGCTACTCGGCGGCCACGGAGACGGTCACGGAGACGCCTCCAGCACCGCCATGGCCGCGTTGTGCCCCGGCACCCCGCTCACCCCGCCGCCGCGTACCGCGCCCGCGCCGCACAGCAGGACGTTCGCGTGGGCGGTCTCCACGCCCCAGCGGCCCGTGCCCTCCTGCGCGTAGGGGAAGGCGAGGTCGCGGTGGAAGATGTTGCCGCCGGGCAGCCGCAGGTCGCGCTCCAGGTCGAGCGGTGTCTTGGCCTCGATGCAGGGGCGGCCGTCCGCGTCGGTCGCCAGGCAGTCGGCGAGCGGTTCGGCGAGGTGCGCGTCGAGTTGTGCGAGCGTCGACTTGAGCAGTTCCTCGCGTACGCCGTCGTTGTCGTGGGCGAAGAGCCGTGCGGGTGTGTGCAGGCCGAAGAGCGTGAGCGTGTGGTAGCCCTGCTGCACCAGGTCCGGGCCGAGGATCGTCGGATCGGTGAGCGAGTGGCAGTAGATCTCGGAGGGCGGCGCCTCGGGCAGCGCGCCGGCCTCTGCCTGGGCGTGCGCGGTCGCCAACTGCTCGTATCCCTCGGCGATGTGGAAGGTCCCGGAGAAGGCCTCGCGCGGATCGACGGACGTGTCGCGCAGCCGGGGCAGCCGCTTCAGCAGCATGTTCACCTTGAGCTGGGCGCCCTCGGCCGGGGCGGGCGGCTCGTCGCCGGTGAGCCGGGCGAGCTCCTGCGGGGAGGCGTTGACGAGGACGTGCCGGGCCGAGACCGTCCGCTCGCCGTCAGCGGTCCGGTACGTGACCTCGGCGGACCGTCCGTCGGTCTGCACGCGGACCGCCTCGTGGCCGGTGGCGACGACCGCGCCCGCGGCGCGCGCGGCTCCGGCGATCGCGTCGGTGAGCGCGCCCATGCCACCGACCGGCACGTCCCAGGCTCCCGTGCCGCCGCCGATCACGTGGTAGAGGAAGCAGCGGTTCTGCCGCAGGGAGGGGTCGTGGGCGTCGGCGAAGGTGCCGATGAGCGCGTCGGTGAGGACGACACCGCGTACGAGATCGTCGCTGAAGCTGTCCTCGACGGTCACCCCCAGCGGCTCCTCGAAGAGGATCCGCCAGGCCTCGTCGTCGTCGATGCGCTCGCGCAGTTCGTCGCGTGTGGGCAGCGGTTCGGTGAGGGTCGGGAACACCTTCTTGGCGACGCGGCCGGTCATCCCGTAGAAGCGCTGCCATGCCTGGTACTCGCTTGTCGACCCGGTCAGCCGGGCGAAGGCCTCCCTGGTGCGCCGTTCGCCGCCCCCGACGAGCAGTCCGGTCGGCCGCCCGTCACGCTCGGTCGGGGTGTACGAGGACACCGTGCGGCCGCGGACCCGGAAGTCCAGGCCGAGGTCCCGCACGATCTTCCGGGGCAGCAGGCTGACCAGGTACGAGTACCGCGACAGCCGGGCGTCGACGCCGGCGAACGGCCGGGTCGACACGGCCGCCCCGCCGGTGACCCCCAGCCGCTCCAGGACCAGCACCGACTTCCCGGCCCGCGCCAGATAGGCAGCGGCAACCAGCCCGTTGTGTCCCCCGCCGACAATGACGACGTCCTGCTCCCGGTGTCCCTCGAATGCAGCCATGCTTCTTGGTAACACGCGATGATCTAGGTCGGCCAGACACACGCGGCAACCGGCCCCGTAAGGGGCGCGGGGAACTGCGCGCCCAGCCACGACCGTCCCGCAGCCGACGAACAACCGTGGCAGGGGGCCCGGGGGCGCAGCCCCCGCCCAGAACCCGCGCACCCCAGCGGAGCGTCACCGCTGTTGACGCAACGCCGCCACCCTCCGATACAACTCCACCGCCTCCGCACCACGCCCCAGCTGCTCCAGACAGTGCGCCTCGTCGTTCCGGCTGGCCAGCGCGTCGGGATGGTCACCGCCCAGCACCCGCTCGCGCGCGGCGGCCACCTGGCGGTACTCCGTAAGCGCGTCGGCCCACCGTCCGAGCCAGCCGAGCCCGACGGCGACCTCGCGTCGGCTGACCAGGGTGTCCGGATGGTCGGGACCGAGCACGCGCTCGCGGATCGCGCACACGTCACGGGACTCGGCGAGGGCCTCCTCCCACCGGCCGAGCCGGCCGAGGTTGACGCCGAGGCGGTGCCGGGCGCGCAGGGTCTCGGGGTGGGCGGGACCGTGGACGCGGGTGCGGTCGTCGATCAGGGCGCGGTACAGCTCCAGTGCCTGGGCGCTGCGCCCGAGCCGGCCGAGGCTGATGCCGACCTCGTAGCGCGCGGCGAGCGTGTCGGGATGGTCGGGGCCGAGCGCCTGCGCCCGCGCCTCGGCGACCTCCTGGTAGGTCTGCAGCGCCTCCGGCCAGCGGCCCAACTGTCCGAGCGCGTAAGCGACTTCGTACCGCGTGACGAGCGTGTCGGGATGGTTCGCGCCGAGCACCCGGGCGCGCGCCGCGGCCACCTCGCTCGCCATCCGGTAGGAGTCCTCCAGCCGCCCGAGTCTGCTGAGGTTGAAGGCGAGGTTGTGGCGGCAGCGCAGGGTGTCGGGGTGCTCGGGCCCCATGGCGCGTTCCCGGGCCGCCAGTACGGCCGTGTAGACCTGGTGTGCTTCGAAGTGGCGGCCCAACTGGCCCAGTACATAGGCCATTTCCTGGCGGGCGGCCAGGGTGTCCGGGTGGTCGGGGCCGAACACGTGCTCCCTGGTCTGGGCCACGTGCCCGTATTCGCGCAGCGCGTCGGCGGGGCGGCCGGTGCGGCTGAGGGTGAAGCCGACCTCGTAGCGGCTGGCCAGCGTGTCGGGGTGGTCGGGGCCGAGGGCGTGCTCGCGTTCGGCGGCGACCGCGCGGTGCACCTCGCCCGCCTCCGCCCAGCGGCCGAGCCGCCCCAGGCTCAGTCCCGCGTTGTGCCTGCCGGTGAGGGTGGTTACCAACTCCGGTGACGGTGTGGGCCGTTCGGCGGGACCCGGGTCCTGGGGGCCGCGCGTGTCGGTACGGGCGATCCAGTCGCCGGTGAGGCCCGCGGCGGCGTCGGGCGGTGTGGTGCGCAGGCCCGCGCCGGTCGCCTTGTGGCCGGTGGTCATACCGCGGGTCCAGGAGGGCAGCCGATCCTCGCGGGCGGCGGGCCGCTCCGGCGCCGCGGGCCGCACCGGGCGCGACACCACGGTCGGCACGTACGCCGGAGCCGTGCGGCCCGCGCCGATGCGGCGGCCCAGCTCACGGGCGTCGTGCGGGCGCTGCTCGGGTTCCTTGGCCAGCAGGTCCAGGATGATCCGGTCCAGGAACTCGGGCAGCTCGGCGCGATGGCTGCGCGGCGGCTCGGGAGCCGTGTCCCGGTGGCCGACCAGGACCGCCCACGCGTCGTCGAGGTCGAACGGCGGCGCCCCGGTGGCGATCTCGTACAGCACGCAGCCGAAGGAGTAGAGGTCGCTGCGGTGGTCGACGTGGTCGCCGCCGATCTGCTCCGGCGACATGTAGTGCGGGGTGCCCATGGCGATGCCGGTACCCGTGAGTCTGGAGGTGAAGCCGATGTCGTGCCCGAGGCGGGCTATCCCGAAGTCGCAGATCTTCACCGTGCCGTCGCCGAGCCGCATGATGTTCGCGGGCTTCAGATCCCGGTGCACGATGCCCTGTTGGTGGGTGTAGGCGAGCGCGGCGGCCGCCTGTTCGCCGATCTCCACGATGTCTGCGACGGGCAGCGGATGCTGTTTGTTGTCCTCCAGGAGCTGACTGAGGTTGCGCCCGTCCAGCAGCTCCATCACCAGATAGAGCACACCGTCCGACTCGCCGAAGTCGTGGACGACGGTCACCCCGCGGTGCTGGAGGGCCGCGGCCACCCGCGCCTCGCGGCGAAACCGCTCCCGCAGGACACGGGTGAACGAGTTGTCGTGGTGCTGTCCCAACGGTTTGAGGCACTTCACGGCGACCTGTCTGCCGAGCGACTCGTCCCGGGCACGCCAAACCTCACCCATCCCCCCTCGACCGATCAGGTCGAGCAACCGGTACCGGCCCTGGATCAGCCTGGTGTCCCCCATCTGCTGCGATCGCCCCCGTCGTTCGGCCCCGCCCTCCCCTGGCCCGTCCAGTATGGCGAGCTATCGTCCGACTTTGTACGGGGCCACGCACGAGCCGGGTCCGAGCCGTGACATCGCGCGGATAATGTGTTTGGGCGGCAGTTGCCGACGTAGACGTGCGGGAACGCAGTGCAACACGGTGCCGGTGAGTCGCGGTTGCCGCGTCTCCGTACCGGGCGACCGTACGGATCTTCCGTACAACTCATGGGCGTACGGCGGCAGTGAGGCGTACGCCACCTGCGCCACCCGCCACCGTGGGTGGCCGTCGACGTCCGGCGCCCCGGCCCGCGGTCGGCTCGGGGTCGGTCGCCGTGAGCATCGTGTGAATCTTCCGCATGCGCGCACCGGCTCTCTCAGCGGCCTCGTTCGTCCCGTACGTGACGGTCTGCCGGCCCGCGCCCAGGGCATCAGCGGTCGCGCCGAGTGGCTCCCGAAGTCCCCTGCACGGCCCCCGGTGCCCTGCGTTCGCCCGTCCGCGCGTGGCTACGGTCTGTGCATGTCCCTCAGTGCCGCAGGCCGGGCGGAGGCCGGACGTCCCGCGTCCAGGGCCGGCGCCCGAAGGGTCGCGACCCTCGCGTTCGCCGCGCAAGGCGTGGCCGTCGCCGCCGTGTACACGACCGTCCCCGCCGTCACCGAACATCTGAGACTGGCTCCCCTGCTGACGACCACCTTGATGGTCACGGTGGCGCTGATGGCCGGGGGCGGCAGCTTCCTCGGTCTGGCCGCGGTCCGCCGCGCCGGTCCCGTGGCCACGATGCGCGGAGCCCTGCTGACGGCCGCCGCCGCGCTGACGCTGATCGGGTGGGCCCCCGGCAAGGCTGCCGTCGGCTGCGCGTACATCCTCTTCGGGATCGCCGTCGGCGCCCTCGACGTCGGGATCAACACCCGGGCCGCGGCGATCGAACGCGCCTACGGCCGCAGTGTCTTCGGCTCCTTCTACACGGCATGGAGCGTGGGTGGCGTCGTCGCGGCCCTGCTCACCGCCGGGGCGGCCCGGCTGGAGTGGCCGGTGGCGGACGGACTGAACCTGCAGGCGGGCATCCTGCTCGTCCTGGCCCTCTCCATCCGCACGCACGCCCTGCCCGCCTCGTCCGAAGGGGCGTCGGACACTCCGGCGGAGCCGCCGCTGGGGCGCCGCGTGTGGATCCGGCTCCTGCCCTTCGGCCTGGTCCTCCTCGTCGTCTACGTCGTGGACTCCACCGTCTCGGCCTGGTCGGCGGTCTATCTGCGCCAGACCCTCGCCGCGTCACTCACGGTCGCGCCGATGGCGTACGCGGCCTACCAGGCGGGCACGGTCGTCGGCCGCGCCGCCACCGACCGCCTCGTGCGGCGGATCGGGGCGGTCCCCGTCGTCCGCGTCGCCGCGCTGTTGGT
>NZ_JAPWHT010000106.1:0-26460 GCF_027270795.1 Streptomyces sp. ActVer | reverse complement strand
GAGCCGCGGTCCGAGCGCTTGCGCCGGGTCGTTCCCCGCCCGCGCCCCTCAGAGCCGGACGTTCCCGCGACGGCCGACTCCGCGCCCTCCCCGCCGCACCTCGCGAGCACGGAGGAACTCGGGTCCGGACAGCCCGACTGGTGGCGGGTGGAGAGCAGCCCGTTCGGGTCGGTGGACAGCGTGCCCGGGTTCACCGGCGGCATCGAGATCCCCGAACTGCTCAAGCCGCCGCCCCGGAAGACGGACGAGACGGACGAGCCGGACCCGAAGCCCGCGGCGCCCGTCGTACCCGCGGCACCCGTCGAGGCGGCCGAGGCGGACACGGCGGCCGGGAAGAAGACCCGCCGTTTCGTCCCCCGGCTGCGCCCCGTCGGCGGCGGCTGGACGAACCCCCTGCTGCTGCTCGCCGCCGCCCTGCTCGTCGCGGGCGCCGCCATCGGCAACCTCGTGATGCTCGGCCTCGGCTGGCTCATCGCCTACCTCTCGCGCCGCCTCAGCCCCACCGAGCCGAAGTGGGCCGTCCTCGGCGTCCCCGGCCTGGTCGCCACCGCGGGCATCGTCTGGCTCTGGGGCCGTACGGAGGGCCGCTGGGGCACACCCATCGCGGACGGCCGCATGAACGACGCGGTCGCCGAGACCTGGCCCTGGGTCCTGCGCGGCGCGGCCATCGCTTCGGCGCTGTACCTGGTGTGGAGGTCGCAGCGCCGGAGGTCGTAGTGGTACGCCCCTTTCCGTGCTCAACGCAGGTTGGCGGCCGGTGCCGATTCGAACCCGGGCTGCGGGTTCTCCCGCAATGCGGACACCAATGCAGCAGTCAACGTCGCGGCAGGACAGGTCGAAAGACCCGCACCCCAACGGGCGCGTGCCGGAGGGGCAACATCGCGCCAGCGGTCGAGTGCCCGTGAACCTCAGCCCATCTGGGTTGGAATCCCCCTCTTCTGAGAGGGGGAGGATGTCAATGCTGCCACCAGCTCTGGCTCGGGCTCGCGCCCGACAGTCCGGTTCCTGTACGTACGGGTCAGTTCCCGCGCCGACAGCCTGATCCTCGCCAGGCGGCCAGTTCGCACCGCTCGGCTGAGTGTATGTGGCCGGTCGGAGTTGTTCGTCGGCTGCGGGTGGGTGGGGGCTGGTCGCGCAGTTCCCCGCGCCCCTAAAGGGGGGCGCTGATGCTCACCGGAGCATCACGGGAGGGCCATCTTTGCTGGGCACAATGGTCCATATGACTTCTCGTGTGCTGACCGTCGGCTTCGATCTCGACATGACCCTCATTGACTCCCGGCCCGGTATCCACGCCTGCTACCAGGCACTTTCCGCGAGGACCGGGACGTACATCGATGCCGATCTGGCCATCACGAGGCTCGGGCCGCCGCTCGCGGAGGAGCTGGTGAACTGGTTCCCGGCCGAGCAGGTCGAGGCCGTGGCGGACGTCTACCGGGAGATGTACCCCACACACGCCATCGCCCCGACGCCCGCGATGGCCGGCGCCCGTGAGTCCATAGCGGCGGTACGGGAAGCGGGCGGCCGGGCCATCGTCGTCACCGCAAAGTACGAGCCGAATGCCAAGCTGCATCTCAGCCACCTCGGCATCGAGCCCGACGCCGTCATCGGCGGCCTGTGGGCCGAAGGCAAGGCGGAGGCCCTGCGCGAGTACGACGCGGGCATCTACGTCGGCGACCACACCGGCGACGTACGAGGCGCCCGCACCGCCAACGCTCTGTCCGTAGCGGTGGCCACGGGCCCGTGCGACGCGGAGGAACTGCGTGCGGCGGGAGCGGACGTGGTTCTCACGGACCTGACGGAGTTCCCGAGTTGGCTGGCCGGGTACACGGAGGCGCCCCTTTAGGGGCGCGGGGCTGCAGACATATGCGGCTCCGCCGCGTGGGCGCGAACAGCCCCCACCGGCCTCGCGGCCGACGAACGGCCAAGAGGTTCAGGAACCCTCGCGCGCCCGCCGACGCCCACTGGCAATCGACTGGAACACCCCCGCCCCCGCGATGAGGAATCCAACCCCCATCAACATGCTCAACCCGAACATGTAGGTAGGAAAGGGCGTCGTACCCAGCAACAGTGGGGCAACGGTGACCAGTGTGGCCAAGGCACCGACGAAGAACACGATGGCCCCGGCACGGATCAGTCCGTCTCCGGCCGCGGCGGAATTCGTTTGGGTTTTGTCACGCACCCGACCAGGGTAGTTCCCTGCGCGGAGGAACAATCCGGCGACGTCTTGTCAGCAGCCGCCGGACCATTAGCCTTGGTACCGGCCGGTCCGACGACCCGCTGTAGTGCTATACGGACCCGTTTCCCGAGCAGTTTCAGCCGCAGTTTTCAGACGCAGTTTCCCGACGAGTCCGAGTACGAGGACAGACGTGCCTACCGGCAAGGTCAAGCCAGTTACCTAGGCACACAGAGAGCGCTACGCTCCCCCCATGACTCCTGGTCTGCGCTACCTCGCCTGTCTCCGCCTGTCTGCCGACTCGGACGGCTCGACGTCCATCGAGTGGCAGCGTGGCGTGATCCGACACCACGTCAGCTCTCCGCTCCTGTCCGGCGTCCTGGTGGGGGAGGCAGAGGACACGGACGTCTCAGGCTCCATCTCGCCCTTCAAGCGTCCGAGACTCGGTAGGTGGCTGACGTCCCGAGCCGATGAGTTCGACGTGATCATCGCGGCCAAGATGGACAGGCTTACCCGACGCTCGATGCACTTCAACGAACTCTTGGAGTGGGCACAGGAGAACGGCAAGTTCATTGTCTGTGTAGAGGAAGGGTTCGACCTCTCGACTCCTCAAGGCAAGATGATGGCCCGTATGACTGCCGTCTTTGCTGAGGCCGAGTGGGACACCATTCAGGCACGCATCCTGAACGGCGTACAGAGCCGCCTAGAGAACCGTTCATGGCTTACGGGAGCACCTCCCACCGGCTACCGCATCAAAGCCGTAGAGGGAGGCAAGAGGAAGGTTCTGGAGATTGACCAGGACTTCCACCCTTACGTGGAAGAGATCTTCTCTCGTGTCCGTGAGGGTCAGTCCACACACAGGATTGCCCGAGACTTCAACGGCCGTGGCGTACTCACATGGGGAGACCATCTCAGGAAGTTGAAGGGAGAGGAAACCAAGGGAACTCAGTGGCAATCGACCATCATCAATAAGTTCATCCGGTCCTCTTGGGTCCCTGGTATCTACGCCTATAAAGGGGAGGCTGTTTTGGATGACCAGGGAGAGCCGGTCATTCTCCCTGAAAAGCCTCTCACGTCCATGGATGAATGGACGGATTTGGTGGACAGGATTAAACCGGCTCCCAAGCCTGTGGGAACGGAAAACCGTACCGGCGCTAAAAGCCTGCTTGCCGGTATTGCTCGGTGCGGTAACTGTGGAGCGCCGGTTACTTCTCTCCTGAATTCCGGGCACACCAGGAAAGACGGAAAGCGAATTCCCGGACACCGGTATTACCGCTGCTCCAATAAGTTCAAGGGCGGAGCGTGCACACAGGGTCTCTACGTCCGTGCTGATCTCCTGGACACGTGGGTTGACCAGGAGATTCGGGGGAGTGTAGGCGCGTGGGACATGTACGAGCGAGCCGGTACCGGACCCTCTCAGGCAAGGGAACTCCAGTCAGCTAGGGCACGCCTGGAAAAGCTGGAAGCTGACTTCCTGGCAGGGGAGTACGACGGAGAGGGACAGGAAGAGTCCTACCGCCGTATGCATAAGGGTCTGTCGGCAAAGGTTGCTCTCCTGGCTAAGCAGGAAGAGGAAAGGGCTAACCCGACTCTCAAGGCAACGGGAAAGAAGTACGGGGAAGTCTGGGAAGCCAAAGACCAGGAAGACCGTAGGGAATTCCTGCGGACTTACCAAGTAAAGGTCTGGGCTTGGGATAAGGGAGCGGAAGAGAATGACCGGGGAATGGTCATGGATCTGGGAGATATTCAGACCATGGCAAATGAACTGGCGCTTTCACGCCCCGGCAAGAAAGGTAAGATGACTAGGCTAGTGATTAGCCATAACGTACCTGAAGAATACCGATGGAAGGCATTGGGATTCGCTCGATAAGGGAACACGCAAAGAAAAGGCTCCGCTGAATAGCGGGGCCTTATTCTTTTTCTGAATTGTTTATGAATTCGACCCCCCTATCATTAACGATTCAATAACAATTGAGGGTGCCCTAGTCTTCCGATTTCCTAGGGCTTCCTAGGAGTTGGGCAGTAGCCGGAAGGCACCCTAGGAAGCTCTGTACGGCTCTAGGACTCCTTACGTCATTCGGCATCAGGGGAAGTCAGCTTGGCCACCAGGACGCGCGCCAGAATGCGAATAGGGGCTTCGTCAGGCTCCACCAGGTCGGCGTGTTCACGATGAGCCCATACCGTCCAACCGGGGCCGCTCATGCCGAGTTCGTGAGCTACGGCTACGGCTGCCGCGTCATCAGGGTCTGTGATCAGTCCATCGCAGTACCGGCAGACGTGCAGTGCTGGAGTCACTCCGCACACCCGAGATTGACGTAGTGGTCGGCAAGGGCTCTGACGGACCGTGCGAGCCTCTGAGCGTGCGCTACGCCCGCCGGAAGCGTCGCGTTGGAGGGTTCCAGGCGCAGCCTCATACGAGCCTCTCCAATGCACGCCAGAGCGCATGCGCGCGGTACGTCGTCATCAGGGAGCTTTCCGGCTGCTGTCTCTACATCCGGGATGGCCACCATGATCTGTCCCCGGAGTAGGAGAGTCAGGTTCTCCAGCTCTTCCAGGGAGGGGAGTTCAGCGTTCTCCGCCAGTAACCGAGTGGCTGTCTCGCGCATCGTCGGCACATCGAGCGGCACGTGTTCGGGCTTGCTGTCGGTGCCACGGTCGGCGGTACGGTGCGCCATGTCGGCTCCTGTGGTCGGGCGGTTTCGCGTCTGTCCACCCAACCGATTCACTGACGCCATAGGGCAGTTGACCAGCGTTGACTAGGATGAGCGTCAACAGTCAACGGGAGCCGCACCATGAACGACTTCGGGACAGAGGTACGGAGCGCACTCAAGGCGCAGGGCAAGAGCCTCAGAGGTGCAGCCAAGGAATTGCACTATGACGTTGCCTATCTGAGCCGCGTACTCAATGGGAAACAGGCTCCCTCACCCGAGTTGATCCAAGCTGTCAATGAGTTCCTTGGTCTGTCACTCGAAGTAGATGACGCCACGTCCTATGACGATGAGATGGACGCATGGGAACTTGCCCGACGCGTACAGGCAAGCGACGTAGGAAACGCCACCCTTGAGCGTCTAGAGCGTGCCTTTGATGGTCTGGCCATGGCTTATCCCAAAGCCAAGCCGGAAGACTTGCTGAGGCAGGTACGCAAGCACTCCGGTTACGTTGTGAAGCTCTTGGACGGTAAGAAGACCCTGTCTGAGCACCGACGCTTGTTGGTTATCGGCGGTTGGCTTTCTCTGCTTGGGGCAACTGTCCATATCGACCTGATGCAAGACGATGCCGCTACGGCTCGACTGGAGACAGCAGCAACGCTTGCCAGGGAAGCCGGGCATCCTGAGATTGAGGCATGGTGTTTCGAGACTGAGGCTTGGAGACTGCTTACCGATGGGGATTACGTCCAAGCCGTTGACCTCTCCCGAGCCGCACAGGAGATAGCTCCCGCTGGTTCCTCTGGGCTCATTCAGGCAACAGCACAAGAGGGCAGAGCGAACGCACGGCTAGGTAACGCCACTGAGACGTACTCAGCCATTGAGCGGGTACAGGGTCTCTCTGCCGCTATCGGCTCTCCTGATACGCCAGAGCATCACTACCGGTACGACCCTGCTAAGGCTCTGTCCTATACGGCTACAACCCTTGCTTGGCTTGGTGATGCGGCAGCAGAGCCATACGCCAGAGAAGTAATCAAGAGGCTGAGTCCTGGTGAGGATGTAAGCCAGTGGCCTAGGCGTGTGGCCTCAGCGAATATCGATCTGGCTCTAGTGCTACTCAAGGGGGACCGGCTAGACGAAGCGTGCGACTCGGCGCAGAAAGCCATTCTGTCCGGCCGTGTAGTCCCTTCTAATCACTGGCGTGCCCTGGAAGTCGTCAAGGCTGTTGAGGCTAAGCAACTGCCAGAGAGTACAGACCTGCGAGAGGCGTACCAGGGACTCAAGGCCATCGAATCGTAGCCTCGCCAGAACAGTAGTAACTCCCTGGGTGGTAACTACTTCTAGTCGAGACATGTACGGAACTACCCAGAAAAGCAGGAGTCACAGTCGGGATTCCTTTGAAATGCATATACAGTAGCCTTATTCAATTGCGAAAGAAAGGGAATTGCGTACCCCGAGCCGGCTTGGGTATTACATATTCGTCGCTGCGTGCTGCCGTTTCGTCGCCCATGCGGTCAACGGCGTTCAGGTCAACGGGTGTCATTCCCATGACTCTCTCCTCTGCTCTGTCTCATCTGTCCGACTCCTCTCCTCTGTCTTCCATTGTCCCAGTTCTGTAGCGAGCTTTGTAGCGTCTCGCAAACGGTTTGTGAGACTGTCCGGCGAGACGGCTCCCGGACCCTGTTCGGGTGTTCAAAACCCGTCTCATAACCCCTCTCGATGTCTTGATGTTTTGAGACGAGTTATGAGACACTTCTGATGTCGGCAGGGGACACCAGGGAGGGGAACGGATCATGGCGGTCATCGGGTACAAGCGAGTCAGTACGAACGCTCAGGACGCTCAGCTTCAACAGGACGCACTGACTGCGGCCGGTTGCTCGAAGATCTACGAGGACAAGGCTTCCGGGAGGAACACGGAGCGCCCTGGTCTTCTCTCTGCTCTCGACTATGCCCGCGAGGGAGACGCCCTCTGCGTCTGGAAGCTTGACCGGTTGGGCCGTTCAACTAAGGACGTGCTGACGATTGCTGAGGATCTGCACTCCCGTGGAATCGCGCTCCGCATCCTCACAGGAACTCTCGCCGGTAACTACTCGCCCAAGGGGGAAGGCAAGTTCTTCTTTACGATGATGGTTGCCTTTGCTGAGCTTGAGCGAGACATGATCGTTGAGCGCACTCGCGCTGGTCTGGACGCTGCCAAGGCTCAGGGTCGTACCGGTGGACGTCCCACCGTCATCACTGAGGACGTGCTGACTGTGGCCAAAGCCCGTAAGGCCAAGGGGGAGAGTGTCAGTGCCATTGCCAAGGCTCTCGGCGTCTCCCGTGCCACCCTGTACCGGCACATTGGGTAGCCCCTCACACTTCCCCCACCACTTTGAGCCTCTGCCGACACAGGCAGGGGCTCAGCCTCGTTTTAAGGCGTGTTGGGTTGGAGAGACCCCCGGTAAGGTGTTTCGACGGCAGTTCAAAGGCGTCCGGGGTCCAGTCCGGGAGTGATCGAGGGAGTGTGTGCTTTGCCGACTGGCAAGGTCAAGTGGTTCAACAGCGAGAAGGGCTTCGGCTTTCTCTCCCGCGACGACGGCGGCGACGTCTTCGTTCATTCCTCGGTCCTGCCCGCCGGAGTCGATGTTCTCAAGCCGGGTCAGCGCGTGGAGTTCGGCGTGGTCGCCGGACAGCGCGGTGACCAGGCGCTTTCGGTGACGATCCTGGACCCCACCCCGTCCGTCGCGGTCGCCCAGCGCCGTAAGCCGGACGAACTGGCGTCCATCGTGCAGGACTTGACGACCCTTCTCGAAAACATCACGCCGATGCTGGAAAGGGGCCGCTACCCCGACAAGGCCTCCGGCGCGAAGATCGCAGGCCTGCTCCGCGCGGTGGCGGACCAACTGGACGTCTAGGGGACCTCTTTCGCAGGCGCCCCGCGCCCCTTCAGGGGCGCGGGGCTGCAGACATATGCGGCTCCGCCGCGTGGGCGCGACCAGCCCCCACCGGCCCGCACCCACAATCCGGACCGGGCCACCCCATCACCCTGGTTCAGGGAAACGAAAGCGCGTCCGGCGCAAGAGCCGGCACCAGCCCCTCGGCCGCCGCCCGCGTCAACAGCCCCCGGACCGCCGCGTACCCGTCCTCGCCGAGGTCGGCCGTGAACTCGTTGACGTACAGCCCGATGTGCTGGTTCGCGACGGAGACGTCCATCTCCTGGGCATGCTCCATGACGTACGCCCGAGACGCCTCGGGATCGTCCCAGGCGGCCCGCACCGACGTACGGGCGGACTCGGCGAGCAGCCGCAACGTGTCGTCGCCCAGCGACCGCTTGGCGATGATCGCGCCGAGCGGGATCGGCAGCCCCGTCGTCGACTCCCAGTGCTCACCCATGTCCGCGAGCTTGTGGAGCCCGTAGTTCTGGTACGTGAAGCGTGCCTCGTGGATCACGAGCCCCGCGTCGACCTTGCCGTCCCGTACCGCCGGCATGATCTCGTGGAACGGCATGACGACGATCTCGCCGACCCCGCCGGGCACGATGTCCGCGGCCCACAGGCGGAACAGCAGGTAGGCGGTCGACTTCTCGCTCGGCACGGCGACCGTGCGGCCGGTGAGGTCCATGCCGGGCTCCCGGGTCAGCACCAGCGGCCCGCAGCCCCGCCCCAGCGCGCCCCCGCAGGGCAGCAGGGCCCACTCGTCCAGGACGTACGGCAGGACGGCGTACGACACCTTCAGGACGTCGAACTCGCCGCGTTCCGCCATGCCGTTGGTGATGTCGATGTCCGCGAAGGTCACGTCCAGCGCGGGCGCGCCCGGGACCCGGCCATGGGCCCACGCGTCGAAGACGAAGGTGTCGTTCGGACAGGGCGAGTACGCGATCTTCAGCGGCTCGGTGCTGCCGGTGCCGGTGCCAGTACCGGAGGCGGTCTCGGTCTCATTCTCAGCGTTCATGTGGATTCCAACTCTCCAATGCGGGCGCGAGCTTCCCGAACGCCCCGGTGAGTGCCGCGAGGGCGTCCCCGATCCGCCAGGCGGCACGGTCGCGGGGCCCGACGGGGTTGGACACGGCACGGAGCTCCAGCACGGGCACACCGTGCGCGGCGGCCGCCTCCGCGACTCCGAACCCCTCCATCGCCTCGGCGAGCGCTCGTGGATGGCGCCGGCGCAGTTCGGCGGCGCGTGCGGCGCTTCCGGTCACGGTGTTGACGGTGAGAACGGCTCCGGTACGCGCTCCGGTGACGTCCGCGACCGCTCGTACGAGTGATTCCGGCGGACGGTGGGTGACGGCCCCGAAGCCCAGTTCGGTGACCGGGACGAATCCGTCCGCGGTCTCGGCGCCGAGATCCGCCGCGGTGATCTCGTCGGCGAGGACGAGCGACCCGACGGGCGCCCCGGGCTGGAAGCCGCCCCCGATACCGGCGGAGACGACCAGGTCGTACGGCCCGGAGGTCCGGTCATCGGTCTGTTCATCGGTCTGTTCGTTCAGGGCGGCTGCTGTGAGCGCGGCTGCGGTTGCCGCGGCGGCTGCCGCCGGGCCCACGCCCGCGGCGAGCAGATCGAAGACGATCGGGCCGCCCCCAGCGGGCGCCACCTGGCTCAGTGTCGCCCCCGGAATCGCGTACTCCAGGGCGGCCGAGGGCGCGAACGCCGCGGCCACCGCGTCCCGTTCGACGAGGACCGCGGTGGCTACGAGGACACGCATGCGCGGCGGATCAGGCGGCTCAAGCGTCGGCGTTCTCGAGCTTGAAGTTCCAGACGCCCGCGAACTTCGAGTCGGCCTTGTTCTGCTGGACGATGCTGATGTTCAGCGTCTTCGGCGCGGGCTGGCCCTGCTGGCTCGCGAAGAGGTCGACGCCCTCGAAGGAGTAGTACGTCTTCTTGAACGGGTCGGTGACGCGCTGACCGTTGATCCACAGGGCCCAGCCCTCGTCGGCGATCTCCGGGTCGACACCGATCCGCAGCGTCTCACCCTGCGGGACGCTGATCGTGTCGGAGGCCTTCTTGACGGCGCACTTGGTGGCTTCCGCGCGGCCGATGTTGTCGCCGTCCTTGTAGCACTCGGCCTCGGTGCTGACCGAGTCGTTGCCGATCGTGACGGTGGCCATCGGCGTCGGCTTGTCACAGGCGGACAGGACGAGAAGTCCGGCGGAAACGGCGCCTGCGGCGGCGACGGCGCGGCGACGGCGCGCGAGGGGACGCTGGGAGCTCATGCCCGAAGGCTATCGGGCGGTCCCGGCACCCCACCTACGCGGGTGGGCTACGCGGCGCGCCGCACTCGTCCTCAAGCGCCGGACGGGCTGGGGGGCGGGTCCGTGACGAGAGGTGCGGGCCCGTCGTGGCTGGCCGCGCAGTTCCCCGCGCCCCTAAAGACTGCGCAGTTCCCCGCGCCCCTAAATGACCGTGCTGTTCCCCGCGCCCCTTCAGGGCTGAGCCCCTCACGCCACCCGCGCGTGCTGTCGCCCCCCGCGGTGGGCCGCGCTCAGCAGCCCCCGCACCGTGGTGAGCCAGCCGACGGCGACGATCGCGGCGGCCACGGACAGGCCCAGCGTGCCGTTGAGCGGCAGCGCGATGCCGATCGCCCCACCGACCACCCACGCCATCTGCAGGATCGTCTCCGAGCGGGCGAACGCGGACGTCCGGACCAGTTCCGGCACGTCCCGCTGGATCAGCGCGTCCAGCGACAGCTTGGACAGCGCCTGCGCGAACCCGGCGAACGCGGCCAGTATCGCGACAAGGATCACACCGAAGAACACCGCGGCCGTGATCGCGACACCCAGCACCACCGCGATCACCGTCACGATGATCAGCTCCGGGGACCGGGTTCTCAGCGCCGCCCCGACCGCCGTGCCGAGCGCGTTGCCCGCTCCCGCCGAGACACCCACTATCCCCAGCGAGACCGCCGCACTCGCACCGGCCAGCGGATGCTCGCGCAGCAGGAACGCGAGGAAGAAGATCAGGAACCCGGAGAGACACCGCAGCGACGCGTTCGCGGCGAGCGCGTGCGTGACCGCCGTGCCGACCGTACGCAGCCCCGGCCGCTTCGGCGGCTTCAGGTGCGGACCGTGCAGGTGCTGCTCGTCCGCGGCGAGCAGGGCCTTGTCCTCGCCCTTGGCCGAGTCGACCTTGTGGGGGAGCTGGAACGACAGGAACGTACCCGCCACGAAGATCACGAAGGCGCCGTAGAGCGGATAGCGCGGCCCGAGCGCCTGCAGTCCGGCCCCGATCGGGGCGGCCACACCGGTGGCGAGGAGGCCACCCAGGGTGACCCGTGAGTTCGCCTTCACCAGGGAGAACGCGGGTGGCAGGAGCCGGGGCACCACGGCGCTTCTGACCACGCCGTACGCCTTCGACGCCACCAGGACGCCGAGGGCCGCCGGATAGAGCTCGATGCTGCCCGTGACGACCGCGCTCGACAGCAGCAGGGCCATGAACGCGCGGGCGATGAACGCGCCCGCCATCGCGGCGCGGCGGCCGTGCGGGAGGCGGTCCAGGAGCGGCCCGATGACCGGGGCGAGGAGTGCGAACGGGGCCATCGTGATCGCGAGATAGAGCGCCACGCGGCCGCGGGCCTCGTCCGTCGGCACCGAGAAGAAGACCGTGGAGGCGAGCGCGACGGTGATCATCATGTCGCCGGCGCCGTTCACCCCGTGCAGCTCGATCAGCTTGCCGAGGCCCGACTCGCCCGCGCCGTGCGCGTGTGTCGCCTTTCTGATGCCCCTCGCCGTTCCCGTGAACGGCAGGTGCAGGGCACGCCCGACGGAACGGACGGCCCCGCGAACCGGGCCCGATCCGCTCGTTCGTCCCGCCCCGGCCCCACCGATCCCGGTGGCACCATGGGGCGACCTTGCGGCTGCCACTCCGCAATAGTGCCCCGAGAACGGCGCATGTAGCGCGGTTACCGCGCGTATAGGGGCTGAGTGGACGCTGTGAGTTCGCCGCTGAGCGGCAGGTTTCCGGGGTTTGTGGAGCCGCTCCGGAAGGGCGGACGGGCGGGAATCGGCCACGAAGAGGCGAAGAACAGCCTGTCAAGTGGGCGGAGCCGTCCAGCGAGGAGCGGGCAAAGCGCCCATCGCGGAGCCCGCAAAGGCCACGCCGAGGAGCGGCGAAGAGACCGCGGTGTAGGCCAAGCGCCGACGAGACGGTAGCGTGCGTAGCGCGCCCGCGGCGGTTGTTCTCGGCCGCGCGCCTCTCGGCCATCCCGCAGAATGGATGACGTAGGTGCGCCCGAGTGCGATCGGGCGCGGACGTCGACGCGGCCCTCCGGTCCGCTCCGTCCGCACCCCCGTCGAGGGACGGCGCACTCGTGAGACGGCGTAGGAGAGAAGCGATACCTGTGAGCGCGACAACGCGAAGCCGAACCCCCGACCGTCTGTGCGCCGAGGCCGTCGACCTCGCCCGGGCCGCCGCCGAGGAGGCCGCCGTACCCGGCGTCGTCGGGGAGCACGCGGGGATGGTCAGCGAAGGGGATCGCGTCGTCACGCACTTCTTCGAGTGCAAGGACCTGGGCTATCGCGGATGGCGCTGGGCCGTGACCGTGGCCCGGGCCTCGCGGGCGAAGCTCGTCACCCTCGACGAGACGGTTCTGCTGCCGGGACCGGACGCGTTGCAGGCCCCCGAGTGGGTGCCGTGGAGCGAGCGGCTCCGGCCCGGGGACATGGGTCCGGGGGACCTTCTGCCCACGGACGCGGAGGATCTGCGCCTGGAGGCGGGGTTCTCCGGCGAGGACGAGCCCGCGCCGAACTCGCCGATCTCCGAGGAGATGGCCGAGCTCGTGGAGGCGGAGGACGCCGAGGTCACGGCCGGGACGCCGGCCGCGCTGCCGGCCGTGCCGACCCGAGGGTCGATCGCCTCCGTCGCCGAGGAGCTCGGGATGCGGCGGGCGCGGGTGCTCTCGCGGTACGGACTGCATGTCGCCGCCGACCGCTGGGAGGAGTCGTACGGGCCCAAGACGGCGATGGCCCAGGCCGCTCCCGCCACCTGCGTCAGCTGTGGCTTCCTGAATCCCATCGGGGGCTCGCTCGGGCAGGCGTTCGGTCTGTGCGCGAATGAGTTCTCGCCGGCGGACGGGCGTGTGGTGTCGCTGTCGTACGGGTGTGGCGGCCATTCCGAGGCCGCGGTCATGCCCAAACCGCCGCGGCCTGCGCCGCCCGTGATCGATGAGACCCGGGTGGACCCGTTCCCCCTGCGTCCGTCGCCGGACTCGGGGTCCGTGTCCGTCGGCCCGGACGAGTCCACGGCGGAGTTCGGCCACTCCTGAGCTGCCGCCGGCTCGCTGTTGAGTGCGGGTTGCCCGTGGCTGGTCGCGCAGTTCCCCGCGCCCCTGGGTGGGTGGGGGTCGGTGTGATGTGTCGGGTGCGGGTGCGTTTGGGCTGAGCGCGCAGTTCCCCGCGCCCCTGAAGACGAAAAGCCAGGGGCGCAGCCCCGCTTTTCAGGGGCGCGGGGAACTGCGCGAGCAACCCCCACCGGGCGCGCGGAGAGTCCATAACATCAGCCACCCACCCCCAGGGGCGCGGGGAACTGTGCGAGCAACCCCCACCGCCCCGCGGTGAACCCACGACATCAGCCACCCACCCACCCAGGGGCGCGGGGAACTGCGCGGCCGGCCATAGGCAGCCCGCACCAAGTACCCACCCCACCCGCCGAGCCCCCTGCAAGGGACCCGCGCGGTACCTTCGTGCCGCGACCGAGCCACCGCGTGCGGCCGTACGACGTAAGGGAGAGTAACCGTGAGCAAGTTCGTGCGGCCGGCTGCCGAGGGCGCGGATCCGTTCGGGACGGCGCGGCTCCGGCGCGGGGTGCTGGACGCCTGGGCGACGAGCCCGGCGCGGTTCCGCGAGGACGCCAACGCCGAGGAGGACCTGGTCCTCGGCGGATACCGGGACCGGCTGGTGGTCGAGCTCGCACAGAACGCCGCCGACGCCGCCGCCCGGGCCGGAGTGCCCGGCCGGCTCCGGCTCACCCTCCGCGACGGCGTCCTCGTCGCCGCCAACACGGGCGCCCCGCTGGACGCGACGGGCGTCGAGTCGCTCTCCACGCTGCGCGCCTCCGCCAAGCGGGACGACACCGACAGCGCGGTCGGCCGGTTCGGCGTCGGCTTCGCGGCCGTGCTCGCCGTGACCGACGAACCGGCCCTCGTGGGGCGGCACGGAGGCGTCCGCTGGTCTCTCGTCGAGGCCCGCGAACTCGCCACCGACATCGCCCGCCACAGCCCCGGCCTCGGCGACGAAGTGCGGCGCCGAGACGGCCATGTGCCGCTGCTCCGGCTGCCGTTCGCGGCCGAGGGCACCGCCCCGGACTCGTACGACAGCGTCGTGATCCTGCCGCTGCGGGACGCGGCGGCCGAGGATCTCGCCGAGCGGCTCCTCGGCGGTGTCGACGACGCGCTGCTGCTGGCCCTGCCCGGGCTCGCGGAAGTCGTCGTGGAGGCGGGGGACGGCAGCGTACGGACCATCCGGCGCCGCGCCGACGCGGAGAGCGGCGATGTGGTCGTCGAGGACTCCCGTGACGGTACGACCCGCTGGCGTACCGTCTCCGCGCACGGCGCCCTGGAGCCCGCGCTGCTCGCCGACCGGCCCGTCGAGGAGCGGCTGCGCCCCCACTGGTCGGTCACCTGGGCCGTCCCGGTCGACGCCGACGGCACCCCGGCCAAGCCCCGCACCAGCCCCGTCGTGCACGCGCCCACGCCCAGCGACGAACCCCTGGGCGTGCCCGCGCTGCTCATCGCCTCCCTCCCGCTCGACACCACCCGCCGCCATGCCGCCCCCGGCCCGCTGACCGACTTCCTGATGCAGCGCGCGGCGGACGCGTACGCCGGACTGCTGGCCGACTGGCGGCCGGTGACCACCGGGATCATCGGTCTCGTGCCGGGCTCGCTCGGCAAGGGCGAGCTCGACGGGACCCTGCGCCAGGCGATCCTCGACCGGCTGCCGCGTACCGCCTTCCTGCCGCCCGCGGTCGAGCCGACCGGCGATGACGACGACGACTCCGGCCTTCCGGAAGCCCTGCGGCCGCGCGACGCCGAGGTCGTGGAGGGGGCGGGCGCCGAGACCGTGCAGGTCCTCGCCGAGGTGCTGCCCAGTCTGCTGCCCGCCGGGCTCGAACGGCGGGCGGAGCTGCGGACGTTGGGCGTCGCGCGCGTGCCGCTGACCGAGGCGATCGACCGGCTGGCCGGACTGGAGAAGGACCCGCAGTGGTGGCGGCGGCTCTACGACAGCCTCGCCGGCGTCGACCCGGACCGGCTGACCGGGCTCCCGGTGCCGCTCGCTGGGGGCACCTCCCAGGCGTTCAGCTCTGGGGGAGGGCGTACGACGATCGGGCCCCGGCAGGTCCTGCTGCCCGCCGCGGACGGTGAGCGGGCCACCCCGGAGGCCCTCGTGCGCCTCGCCCGCCTCGGCCTCAAGGTCGCCCACCCGGACGCCGCCCATCCGCTCCTGGAGAAGCTGGGCGCCCTGCCCGCCACCCCGCGTGCCGTCCTCACCACCCCGCAGGTCCGCGCGGCCGTCGCCGCCTCCCTCGACGACGACGGCGGCGCCTGGGACGAGGACGCCCCGGACGCCGAGGAGCTGGCCGACACCGTCCTCGCGCTCGTCCGCGACGCGGGCCTCGAACCCGGCGACGAACCCTGGCTCGGCGCCCTCGCCCTCCCCGACGAGGAGGGCGAACTCGCCCCGGCCGGCGAACTCGTCCTCCCCGGCAGCCCGTTCGCCCAGGTGATGCGCGAGGACGAACTCGCCTCCGTGGACACCGAGTTGGCCGAGCGCTGGGGCGAACAGCCGCTCGCCGCCTGCGGGGTGCTGGCCAACTTCACCCTCGTACGCGCCACGGACGTGGTTCTCGACCCCGACGAACTGGAGCCGCGGGAAGGGGAGTTCGCCGAGCCCGACGATGCGGGGCTCCTCGACGCCGTGGACGTGTGGTGCGAGGACGTACTGGACCGGCTGCCCGACTCGCCGGTGCCGCCCGTCGCCACGGAGCTCGTCGCCGTACGGGACCTCGACCTCGTGGACGAGGACCGCTGGCCCGAGGCCCTCGCCCTGCTCTCCCGCCCGCCGCTGCGGGACGCCCTCACCCAGCCGGTCCGCATCCTGCTGCCCGACGGGACGCACGAGATCGTCCGCCCGTACACCGCCTGGTGGCTGCGCGGGAACCCGGTCCTCGACGGCCGCCGCCCGGCCGGCCTGCGCGCCGAGGGCGGCGACCCGCTCCTGCACGGCCTGTACGACGCCGCCGACGCCTCCGGCTTCAACGACGAGCAGGTCCTGCGGGCCCTCGGCGTCCGGACCTCCGTCGCCGCCCTCCTCGCCGAACCGGGCGGGGCCGCCGAGCTCCTCGACCGTCTCGCCGACCCCGACCGTGAGGTCTCCTCGGCCCAACTGCACGCCCTCTACAGCGCGTTGGCCGACCTCGACCCCGAACAGGTCACCCTGCCCGACGAGTTGCGGGCCGTGGTGGACGGCCGGGTGACGGTCGTGGACGCGGCCGACGCCGTGGTCGTCGACTCGCCCGACCTGCTGCCCTTCACCGCCGGCACCCCGCTGCTCCCCGTCCGCCCGTCCCGCGCCGCCGACCTCGCCGAGCTGTTCCAGGTCCGGCGGCTGAGCGAGTCCGTGACCGGCGAGGTCACGAGCGAGGGCGTCGAGCACGAGGTCCCGGAGTCCGTACGGGTCCTGCTGGGCCCCTCGACGCCCTCGACGTACGTCGAGCACGAGGAGCTCTTCGTCGACGACACCGAACTCGACTGGCGCCGCACCCGCGACGGCGTACTGCACGCCGCCACCGTGGAGGGCGTCGCCGCCGGCCTCGCCTGGGCGGCCGGTCAGTGGCCGCGCCGCTTCGAGGTCGGCGCCCTGCTGGAGGACCCGTCCAGGACGGAGGAACTGGCACGGGACCGCTGGTTCGACTGAGGGGACCGGGGCTCGGAGGTTCGGCAGACGGGCTCCGGCCCGGAGGTTCGGCAGGGGCGCCTGGGGCCACTGATGTGATCTGGGCAACATAGGCACCAGAAGTTCACAACTCGTACAACCTTTCGTTCCCTTCGTGGATCTGATCACCGCGAGCCCTCGGGCTCCGCAGTCTCAATGACCGGACCTCGCGTGACATGACTTCGCCGCGAGGTCCCTCTCCACGTGGGGAACGCATGCGTATACGTGCCACCCTGGGCGTCGTCACCGGTGCCCTGGCCCTGTCCGTCCTCGCCGTGCCGGCCGCCCAGGCCGACGACTCGGCGGGCGACACCAAGATCTCGAACGTCGTTGTGAACGGCGGCAAGGACGTCGTCGGCGGCGCGACCGGGAAGAAGACCTTCACGGTCTCCTTCACCGCCACGGACGACTCGGGCATCGACTGGGCCCAGGCGATCCTGTACCACGGCGCGGACA
This sequence comes from Streptomyces sp. ActVer, assembly GCF_027270795.1. Taxonomy (NCBI): domain Bacteria; kingdom Bacillati; phylum Actinomycetota; class Actinomycetes; order Kitasatosporales; family Streptomycetaceae; genus Streptomyces; species Streptomyces sp. ActVer. The sequence continues at coordinate 9,286 of NZ_JAPWHT010000106.1, read as the reverse complement.
TCGAGTCGTCCGACAGCGGCGCCGTCGCCAACAGCAGCGACGGCCGCGCCACTTGCACCGAGGTCAACGCCACGACCTCGACCTGCAAGTCGAGCTTCACCCTCGAGTCCGGCGCCAACCTGATCAACTCGGTGGCCGGCGGCTGGAAGGTCTGGGCGCTCGCCGCGGGCGTCGACGCCGACTACGTCCAGAAGGACAACGCCAAGGGCTTCAAGGTCAAGCGAGCCTCCAAGCTGACCGTCAACGCCTCCCCGGAGCCCGTGAAGAAGGGCAAGACCATCACGGTCAAGGGCAACCTGACCCGTGCCAACTGGGACACGGGCAGGTACGCGGGCTACACCACCCAGTCGGTGAAGCTCCAGTTCAAGAAGAAGGGCACGACGACCTACAAGGACGTCAAGTCGGTCAGGTCCGGTTCGGCCGGTGCCCTGAAGACCACGGTCACGGCCTCGGTCGACGGCTACTACCGCTACAACTTCGCGGGTACGACGACGACTCCGGCGGTCGCGGCCGCGGGTGACCTCATCGACGTGCAGTAGGCCCCTCGGGTGTGTGGGGGTGAGTGGTGAAGATGACCTTGGTCACGTGTACGCAAAAGATTCACCTCGCGTACAACCATTCACCCCCGTCACGCATCTGATCACTCGGGTCAACAGACTCTTGATCACTTCGGCCCCGACGTGAGGACGAATGCCGTCCGGGGCCCTTTCTCCATCAGGGGAACGCATGCGTATACGTGCCACCGTGGTCGCCGTCACCGGCGCCCTGGCTCTCTCCGCCTTCGCCGTTCCGGCCGCACAGGCCGACGACTCCGCCATCTCGCGCGCGGACGTCGCGAAGGTGCTCGACTCCGCCCACGCCACCTCCGGCAAGAGCGGCGCCCGTATCGCCGCCGCCGAGGCCGACGCGCCGTACGCCCTCGACGCCAGCTTCTCGAACGTGAAGGTCAACGGCGGCAAGGCGATCGTCGCCGGCACCAGCAAGCAGGTCACCGTCCCGACGACGTTCACGCTGACGCACGGCGCCGACGTGGACATCGCCGCGGCCGACTTCGTCGTCGACCTGGAGATCTACCGCGGTTCCTACGAGTCGCCGGACAACTACCTGTTCGGCGACCTGTACCCGACCTGCACGCCGGTCTCCGCCACGGTCGCGTCCTGCAAGGGCACGATCGACGCCCGTCCGGGCGACGGGGAGCTGCTCAACTCCGACGCCGGTACGTGGAACGCCAACGCCTTCGCCGTCGCCTTCAACGGCCAGGACCCGTCCGCCGACGACTTCGACATCACCAAGGTCGGTGTCGCCGACTTCGCGAAGGTCGGCACCACCAAGGTCCAGCGCTTCTCCAAGCTGACCGTCAACGCGTCGCCGGAGCCCGTGAAGAAGGGCAAGACCATCACGGTCAAGGGCAACCTGACGCGGGCCAACTGGGAGACCAACAAGTACGCGGGCTACACCGTCCAGTCGGTGAAGCTCCAGTTCAAGAAGAAGGGCACGTCCACGTACGTGGACGTCAAGACGGTCAAGTCCGGCTCGGCCGGCGCCCTGAAGACCACCGTCAAGGCTGCCGCCGACGGTTACTTCCGCTACAACTTCGCGGGCACGACGACCACTCCGGCCGTCAAGGCCGCGGGCGACTTCGTCGACGTGAACTAGCCCTTCCGCCTTACCGACCACTGGCCCCACGCCCTGACGGGTGTGGGGCCAGTGGCGTTGAGGGGCCTGGCGGGGGTGTGTTGTGGGTGCGGGCCGGCGGGGGCTGGTCGCGCAGTTCCCCGCGCCCCTGAAGACGAAAGGCAGGGGCTGCGCCCCGCGCTTTCGTCTTCAGGGGGCGGTAGCCCTTGCCTTTAAGGGGCGCGGGGAACTGCGCGACCAGCCCCCACTCACCCGCACCCCGCAAACTGACCGATCCGCCCACCCCCTACGCGGGAAAGCGGCGGTCGACCCACTTCCACACGAACTCCAACGCGGCCGAAGCCACCACCGCAATGCCGACGGCAGCCCACGGCATGGTCGTCCCGACCAGCTTCAGCGCGAAGAACTCCTGGAGCCACGGCACGACGAGCACGATGACGAACCCGAGCCCCATCGCGGCAACGAGCCCCACCCGCCACCACGTATAGGGCCGCGCGATGATGGCCAGCACCCACATCGCGATCAGGAACAAGGTCAGCGTCGCCGCACTGGTCTCGGCGTCCAACGCCCCTTCCCCGGTGTAGTAGTGCCGGGCAATCAGATACGTGGCGAACGTGGCGACCGCCGCCACAACGCCACCCGGAATCGAGTACCGCATCACCCGCCGCACGAAGTGGGGCCGAGCCCGCTCCTTGTTGGGCGCCAGGGCCAGGAAGAACGCCGGCACACCGATCGTCAGCGTCGACAGCAGGGTCAGGTGCCGCGGCAGGAACGGGTACTCCACCTGAGAGCACACCACCATCACCGCGAGCAGCACCGAGTACACGGTCTTGACCAGGAACAACGTGGCGACCCGAGTGATGTTCCCGATGACCCGCCGCCCCTCGGCGACGACGGACGGCAGGGTCGCGAAGCTGTTGTTCAGCAGCACGATCTGGGCGACGGCCCGGGTTGCCTCGGACCCGGACCCCATCGCGACTCCGATGTCGGCGTCCTTCAGGGCGAGCACGTCGTTGACGCCGTCGCCGGTCATCGCGACGGTGTGGCCGTGCGACTGGAGGGCGCCCACCATGTCCCGCTTCTGCTGCGGCGTGACGCGCCCGAACACCGTCCCCTCGTCCAGCGCCCTGGCCATCTCCTCCTTCTCGGTGGGCAGCCGCCGAGCGTCGACCGTGGCGGAGGCACCGGCCAGCCCGAGCTTGGCGGCGACCGCGCCGACCGACACCGCGTTGTCGCCGGAGATCACCTTGGCCCGTACGTCCTGCTCCTCGAAGTACCGCAGGGTGTCCGCCGCGTCGGGCCGCAGCCGCTGCTCCAGGACGACGAGCGCGGTCGGCCGGGCGCCCTCCTGGACCAGCGGATCGTCGAGTTCCTTGTCGGCCCGCGCCAGCAGCAGCACCCGCAGCCCCTGCTCGTTGAGCTGCTCGGTCTCGGCGAGGGCCGGGTCGTCGGACGGCAGCAGCACGTCCGGGGCGCCCAGCAGCCACGTACTCGACTCGCCGTCGCCCTCGCTGAAGGACGCCCCGCTGTACTTGCGCGCGGAGGAGAAGGGCAGCGCCTGGACGCAGCGCCAGTCCTCCTGGTCCGGGTAGGCGTCGATGATCGCCTGGAGCGAGGCGTTCGGCCGCGGGTCGGACTCGCCGAGGGCGCCCAGCACTTTACGTACGTACGACTCGTCGCTGCCGTTGAGGGAGCGCAGCTCGGTGACGTCCATGCCGCCCTCGGTCAGCGTGCCCGTCTTGTCGAGGCAGACCGTGTCGACGCGGGCGAGGCCCTCGATGGCCGGGAGTTCCTGGACGAGGCACTGTTTCCGGCCAAGCCGGATCACCCCGATCGCGAAGGCGACGGAGGTGAGGAGGACCAGCCCCTCCGGGACCATGGGCACGATGCCGCCGACGGCACGGGCGATGGATGCCTTGAGGTCGTCGTTCTTGACGACGAGTTGGGTGATGGCCAGGCCGATCGCGGCCGGGATCATCATCCACGTCACGTACTTGAGGATCGTGGAGATACCGGTCCGCAGCTCGGAGTGGACGAGAGTGAAGCGGCTCGCCTCCTCGGCGAGCTGCACCGCGTACGCCTCGCGCCCCACCTTCGTCGCGGTGAACGCGCCGCCGCCCGCCACCACGAAGCTCCCCGACATCACCTGGTCGCCGGGCTGTTTGACGACCGGGTCCGCCTCACCGGTGAGCAGCGACTCGTCGATCTCCAGACCGTCGGCCTCGACGCACTCGCCGTCCACGACGATCTTGTCGCCGGGCCCGATCTCGATGAGATCCCCGAGCACGATCTCGGAGGTGCCGACCTCGGCGGCGACCCCGTCCCTGCGGACGGTCGGCCGCGCTTCGCCGATCACCGCCAGCGAGTCCAGGGTCTTCTTCGCGCGCAGCTCCTGGATGATGCCGATCCCGGTGTTGGCGAGGATCACATAGCCGAACAGGCTGTCCTGGAACGGCGCGACGAACATCATGATCAGCCAGAGGACGCCGATGATCGCGTTGAACCGGGTGAAGACGTTCGCCCGGACGATGTCGGCCGTGGAGCGACTGCTGCGCACGGGTACGTCGTTGACCTCGCCCCGCGCCACCCGCTCGGCGACCTCGGCCGCGGTGAGGCCCACCGCCCTCGGCGCGGGGGCGGGTATGGGCTGGGGATGCACAGGGTCGAGTTCGGCGCCCGCGTCGATGTGCGTCATGCATCCGACGGTACGGGGGGATATACGGCTTCACCCGCCGAGTGCGGCAAAGATCCGACCAGGGGAGGAGCCGGAATGGTTCCGTAGTTGTACGGGGCGCTTCGCGGGGGTGCGGTCGTTCGTCTGCGGGTCGGTGGGGGTTGGTCGCGCCGTTCCCCGCGCCCCTGGGGGTGGGCGTCCGGTGTTGTGTGTCGGCCGACCGCCGGTGGGGGCTGGTCGCGCAGTTCCCCGCGCCCCTAAGGGGCGTCCGGGGCTGTGCTCGCCTCGTCCCTCTTCAGCGCCGCTTCGCGGCCCCTCACGTACCAGATGCCGATCAGACCGAGACCCGCGCCGGCCAGGCAGGTCCAGAGCCACCACAGGTGTCCGTGGTCGTCGAACCAGTTGTAGAAGGGGAGCTGTGCCAGGAAGAGGACGAACCAGAGGATCGTGCCACCCGTGATGGTGGCGACCACGGGACCCTCCAGGGGCTCCGGTGCCTCGTGTTTCGGGGATCCCGAAAAAAACCCTGCCATGGGGGACAGCTTACGAGGTGATCAGGACCATGCGCGGGCGGTCATGTCTACGCGCGGAGATAGCGCTCTCCGTGACGTATGTTCATACTGAAACTGTTTGCTTCTGGCCACTTCCGTTCGTATGAAACGCCAAATCACGAAACGCCACATGGACATCGGGGATGTCCGCCGGCGATGAGGTCCCCGCATGCCCACCTCGGCCCCCGCCAAGGCCTCCGCGCCCAAGCAGCCGGACCCCCGGTCCGGCTCCGGCGCGCTCGACCGCTGGTTCCGGATCTCGGAGCGCGACAGCACGCTGTCGCGCGAGATCCGCGGCGGTTTCGCCACCTTCTTCGCGATGGCCTACATCATCGTGCTGAACCCGATCATCCTGGGCAGCGCGAAGGACATGCACGGGCACCAGCTGGACAACGGCCAGCTGGTCACCGCGACCGCGCTGACGGCGGCGTTCACCACGCTCCTGATGGGCGTCATCGGCAACGTACCGATCGCGCTCGCCGCCGGTCTCGGCGTGAACACGGTCGTCGCGCTCCAGCTCGCGCCCCGGATGTCCTGGCCGGACGCCATGGGCATGGTGGTGCTCGCGGGGTTCGTGGTGATGCTGCTCGTCGCCACCGGTCTGCGTGAGCGCGTGATGAACGCCGTGCCGCTCGGCCTGCGCAAGGGCATCGCGATCGGTATCGGCCTGTTCATCATGCTGATCGGACTCGTCGACTCGGGCTTCGTCTCGCGCATCCCGGACGCCGCCCAGACGACCGTGCCGCTGCAGCTCGGCGGGACCGGTCACCTCGACGGCTGGCCCGTACTCGTCTTCGTGCTCGGCACGCTCCTCACGCTCGCGCTCATCGTGCGCAAGGTGCCGGGCGCGATCCTGATCTCCATCGTCGCCATGACCGTCGTCGCGCTCGTCATCAACACCGTCGCCACGGTGCCCTCCTGGGGTCTGACCACCCCGAAGTGGCCCGGCAACCCGGTCGCCAGTCCCGACTTCGGGCTCGTCGGGCAGGTCAGCCTCTTCGGCGGCTTCGGCAAGGTCGGCGTACTGACCGGTGTGCTGTTCGTCTTCACCGTGCTGCTGTCGTGCTTCTTCGACGCGATGGGCACGATCATGGGCATCGGCGACGAGGCGAAGCTGACCGACAAGAACGGCAACATGCCGGGCATCAACAAGGTGCTCTTCGTCGACGGCATCGCCGTCGCCGCGGGCGGCGCCACCTCGTCCTCCGCCACCACCTGCTTCGTGGAGTCCACGGCGGGCGTCGGTGAGGGCGCGCGCACCGGCTTCGCGAACGTCGTCACCGGCGCGCTCTTCGGCGTCGCGCTCTTCCTGACCCCCGTCGCCGCGATGGTCCCGTCCCAGGCCGCCACGCCCGCGCTGCTCGCGGTCGGCTTCCTGATCATGTCCGGCTCGATCCGCCAGATCGACTGGAGCGACCACACCATCGCGATCCCGGCCTTCGTGACGATGCTGATGATGCCGTTCACGTACTCGATCACGAACGGCATCGGCATGGGCTTCATCACGTTCGTCGTGCTGCGGCTGGCCGCCGGGCGCGGGCGGGACGTACCGGTCGCGATGTACGTGGTGTCGGCGGTGTTCGTCTTCTACTACCTGATGCCGGCGCTGGGCCTGACCTGAGCGCCGGCCCGGGCGCCGGATCCGCCCTGGGCCTCGGCCGGCTACGGGCTCACGCGACCCCGCAGAGCCGTCGGGCTCCCGGGCTCACGTGACCCCGTAGAACTTCTCCGTCTCCTCGACCGCGGTCTGGAACCGCTCGTCGAAGTCGTCGCGCACGAGCGTCCGGACGACGTAGTCCTGGACGCTCATTCCCCGTTTGGCCGCATGGTGCCGGAGCCGATCGAGCAGCTCCCCGTCTATCCGCAGGCTGAGCACACTGGTCCCCATGCGGTCGAGGGTTGCCGTATCCGGCCGGTCGTCGGGTCACTTTCCGGAGCGGTCTCACTCGTATGAGTGATGAAATGCGTCAGTGGCCCGTTTCACGGGCATCAGGCGTGCGCCCGGGTGGTCTTTAGCGAGAGTAATGAGTTATTCTAAGGAACATGCCTGACCTGACCCATGGCGACGACGTTGCCGCCGTGAACTCCCTGCGATCCGCCGTGATGCGCCTGTCACGTCGACTCAAGCACCAGCGGGTCGACGAGTCGCTGAGCCCGACCGAGATGTCGGTGCTCGGCACCCTCGCCCGCTGCGGCACGGCCACCCCGGGCGAGCTCGCCCGCAAGGAGCATGTGCAGCCGCCCTCGATGACCCGCATCGTGGCGCTCCTGGAGGCCAAGGGCCTGGTCAAGCTGGAGCCGCATCCCGAGGACCGGCGCCAGAAGGTCGTCACGCAGACCGAGCGGGCCGAGGCCATGCTCGACGAGAGCCGCCGCAAGCGGAACGCGTGGCTGGCCGGACTGGTCGACGGCCTCGACGAGGACGACTGGGCGAAGCTCCGCGAGGCCGCCCCCGTCCTGGAGAAGCTCGCACACCTGTAACCGCGCGCACCCGCACACCGCGCGCACCGAACCCACCCCCGTCCAAGGAGGCGAACGCCGTTGAGTACGGGACCCGGAGCAGACTCCGCCCCCGCACCTGCCGCCCACAACTCCCCGTCCGCTCCCAAGCCCCGCTCCTCGATGTTCAGCTCGCTGAAGATCAGGAACTACCGGCTGTTCTTCACCGGCCAGGTCGTCTCCAACACCGGCACCTGGATGCAGCGAATCGCCCAGGACTGGCTGGTGCTGAGCCTCACCGGCTCCTCCGCCGCCGTCGGTATCACCACGGCCCTGCAGTTCCTGCCGATGCTGCTCTTCGGCCTCTACGGCGGAGTCCTCGTGGACCGCCTCCCCAAGCGCCCGACGCTGCTGGCCACCCAGACCGCCATGGGCCTCACGGGCCTCGCGCTCGCCTTCCTCACCATCTCCGGTCATGTCCAGGTCTGGCACGTCTACGTCGCCGCCTTCGCCGTCGGCCTCGCCACGGTGATCGACAACCCGGCCCGGCAGTCCTTCGTCTCCGAGATGGTCGGCCCCGACCAACTGCAGAACGCGGTCAGCCTCAACTCCGCCAACTTCCAGTCCGCCCGCCTCGTCGGCCCCGCCGTCGCGGGTGTGCTGATCACGAGCGTGGGCACGGGCTGGGCGTTCCTGCTCAACGGACTGTCGTTCGTCGCGCCCATCGCCGGTCTGCTCCTGATGCGCTCCCGCGAGCTGAACCAGGTCGAGCGCACCCCGCGCGGCAAGGGCCAGCTCCGCGAGGGCCTGCGCTATGTCGCAGGCCGCCCGGACCTGATGTGGCCGATCATCCTCGTCGGCTTCATCGGCACCTTCGGCTTCAACTTCCCCGTCTGGCTCTCGGCCTACGCGGACGACGTCTTCCACGCCGGCGCGGGCGCGTACAGCCTCTTCAACACACTGATGGCCGTCGGTTCGCTCGCGGGCGCGCTCCTGGCCGCCCGTCGTGGCACGGCCCGGGCGCGCGTGCTGGTCGCGGCCGCCGTCGCCTTCGGCGTCCTGGAGATCGTGGCCGCCCTGGCCCCGTCCTACTGGCTGTTCGCCCTGCTCATGGTCCCGATCGGGATCGCCGGCCTCACCGTCAACGTCACGGCGAACACCGCGGTCCAGATGGGCACCGACCCGGCCATGCGCGGCCGCGTCATGGCCCTGTTCATGATGGTCTTCATGGGCGGTACGCCACTGGGGGCGCCCGTCGTCGGCTGGATCACGGACGCCTACGGTCCCCGGGTCGGCTTCGCCATCGGCGGAGTCGTCTCGGCGCTCGCCGCGGTCACCGTCGGCCTGGCCCTGGCCCGCGTGGGCGGCCTGCGCCTGTCGGTGGGCTGGCACCACGGCCACCCGCAGGTCCGCTTCGTCCCGAGGGAACGGGCGCTGGCGACGGCAGCCTGAACCCTCCGCCGGGAGCGCGCCATTTGTCTGCGGGTCCATTGTGGCCGGTCGCGCCCACCCGGCGGAGCCGCGTATCGATGCAGCCCGTGCCCCTTACGGGCCGCCTGGCAGGGTAACGGCATGAGACTCTTCGCCGCCGTGCTGCCCCCGGAGAACGTGACCGCCGAACTCGCCTCGGTGGTGGACGAGTTGAGGAACCTGCCCGGGGCCGACCGCGGGCTGCGCTGGACGGGCCGGCCCGGCTGGCACTTCACGCTCGCGTTCTACGGAGAGGTCGACGAGGAACTCGTACCGGATCTGTCCGCCCGGCTTGAGCGCGCGGCGCGGCGGACCGATCCCTTCCCGCTCTCGCTGCGGGGCGGCGGCCGTTTCGGGGGCCGCGCGTTGTGGGCGGGCGCCGCGGGGGACGTACGTACGTTGCGGCTGCTCGCCGAGCGGGCGGGGGCGGCGGGGCGCAAGGCCGGGGTGGAGGGGGAGGAGCACCGGCGGTACCGGCCGCATCTCACGCTGGCGCGGAGCCGGGAGGAGACGGACT
>NZ_JAPWHT010000105.1:0-26572 GCF_027270795.1 Streptomyces sp. ActVer | reverse complement strand
GCCAGGGCCTGCCGCAGCCCCTTGCCGCCCGCCGCCGCGGCGAGCGCACCACCGGCCTCGCACCAGCCGAAGGAGTACGCCGCCATCTCACCCACCCACGGGTGCAGCCGCCCGACCGCCTCGGCGAGCGCGGGGCGCACCAACACCCGGCTGCGAGCGAGGAGTTGAACGGCCCGCTCGGCATCGGCCGCGGCCGAGGCGGGCGGATACAGCGCGGAGGTCGTCACCGTCATCGCCGAACCTCCGTGCCTGCGAGGGCCGTTGCAGGGGTGCCGGCGTCTGCGGCTGCGAGGGTTGAGGCCGTGCTGCCGGCAGTCGGCGTGGCGGCCGGGGTCTCCGTGTCCACCGCTGTCGGCCGGCCGGAGTTGGCGCTCGCGCCGGGCCCGGTACGGGGGCCCGCGTCCGGCACCGTGGCCGTCTGGACGTTCGCATCCGCATCCGCCACGATGCCGAACTCCGCCTGTGCGCGAGCCACCATCTGCCGGGCGTGCCGCAGGCCGGTGCGTTCCAACACCTGTGCCAGGTCGGCTAGTTCGGCGGCCGTGTCGTCCAGATCGTGGCCCAGGTGGGCGAGGGACTTGGCGAGGCCGAGCCGGGAGAGCGCCTCCCCGCGGGGCTCGCTCATCGCGCGGAACTCCGCCAGCGCCTGGGTGTAGACGTCCCGGGCCTCCGCGTAACGCCCGGCCCGGTAAAGGACGTTGCCGCGCATCTTGTGGTTGTACGCCAGCGCGCTCGACAGGTTCATCTCCCGGCAGGTCACCTCGGCCTCGGCGAGCAGGTCGAGCGCGCGCTCGGCATCCCCGTCGCGGACGGACACGATGTCGGCCAGGCCGCGCAGCGCCCACGCGTGACCGCGCCGGTCGTCGGCCCGCCCGGCGATCTCCGCGGCCTCCTCGAACATCGCGTACGCCGTGTCGTACGAGCCGGTGTTGCGGTGTATCTGCGCGATGCCCTCCAGGGCCCACACGGTGTGCCGCGCCTCGCCGCGCTTGCGTGCCTCGGCCAGGAGCTGCTCGTGCAGGGCGCCGACCGCCTCGTAGTCGCCCTGGATCCGGCCCGTCTCCGCCATCCCGGCGAGTGAGTAGCCGCGTACGACGATGTCGCCGCCGCGCTCGCCGAACTCGGCCGCGAGCCCCAGCAGCCGCCAGGCGAGCGGGAACGCGCCGCGCTGGCGGGCCAGTGTGCCGCCGCTCCACAGGGCCCATGCCATCGCGGCGGTGTCCCCGGCCTCCCGGGCCGCGCGGTAACTCGCCTTCCACGCGCGGTCGGCGTCGTCGACCTGCCCGAGCCGACGGTGCGCCTCCGCGACCGCGAGACCGGAGCGCGCCACCTCTCCCGGCGCTCCGGCGCGTTCGGCGGCACGCAACTGCTCGGTGCCCGCGGCCAGTACGTCGACCAGGGAGGAGTTCACGGACAGGGTGGTGAGCGCACCTTGGTACTCGGGTGCGAATGCCTTGCCGTACATGCGTGCCTTTCGGTCTGCCGATGCTCGGACGGGGCGGCGGCGGACCTGACTTCGCATGCGTATACACGCTATGTATACGCGATGTGTATAGTGCCCTGTTCTCCACCCTGGGTCGTGTCCTGGGTCGACGGGTCACCGGCGCCGCCGCGCCACCTCGTTGTCGATCAAGACGTCGGTGTCGGCGGCGGGGTTGCCTCTGCGGCGTAGATCACAGTCGGGGTGGGGGAGCGGCCGTGGTGCGTCCGGGTCCACGGGCGGATTGTCGTGGTCGGCTCGGAGCGAGCGGTTTCTTGGGAGCGATTCGACCGATTGATCCGAAGTGTGTTCTCCCGGTGTCGGCGGGGCGATTCCTGAAACGTCCTGCGGTTGCGGAGAGGTAAAGCTCTGCTGGCGGTTCGGGGTGAGGGCGGGTAAAAGGGAAATCCCCGTGAATGAGCCGGAGCGGCGTCCCGTGATGGAGTCAGATGTGTGGGGATTTGTTTCTCGACATCGCGCCACGTGCGGATCTTGAGAGTGTGACCGACGGGGACTTCTGGCGCTGGCATGTGAATTTTACAGAGTGGCCTTGCGCTGCCGTCCGTGTTTCGCAGGGGTGAATCATGACGCTGCTTTTGGCGGACTTGCGGCGCTGTCGTCCGACTAGCGTAGTGACTGATTGCAATTGGCCGGGTTTTCGGTTCTTGAGGCCGGACGGAGCCTGGCCGAATCGATTCCACGGCGTAGCGGCAGGTCGACGCGATGTTGACCGGCGGGTAAGTCTGGCGCTAGCTTCCAACGGGTTGGTTTTCGCGTGGGAGTTTCCCCCGACGCCGGGTGAACGGTGTTTGTCCGCGTGGGCCAATTCGTCGTCTCCAGGCACCCCCCACCGTGCAGTCTCACCGATTTTTTCGGAGAATCATGACGTCTGCTGTGCGCGCCGAGGACATGATCATTGGAATCACCCCGTTCGGTGAGCCGGAAGCCAGGCTTGCCGCCGCCGTCAGTCGTGCGGGCGGCCTCGGGGTACTTGACCTGGGAGTCGGCGACCGAAGAGCCAGAGAAGCGCTGGCATCCCTGAGGCGCTGGGCACCGGGACCGTTCGGAGTGCGGGTCGGAGCGCACTGCCGGATCGCTCCCGGAGAACTCGGTCCCGGGAAACTCGAACCCGAAGAATTCGCGCCTGGAAAGAAGAGCGGAAAGCCGGGAAAGCGAGACGACGGTGGTCTCCATACCGTCGTCCTCGGCATGGATTCGCCATGGCAGATCGACGAGGTCACCGCGACGTACCGGGTCCTGGTGGAGGTCACGGACCTGGAGCAGGCTCTGGCGGCGGTCCGCGCCGGAGCGCACGGCCTGATCGCCCGCGGCGGCGAGAGCGGCGGCCGGACCGGGGAGCTCAGCACCTTCGTCCTGCTCCAGCACCTGCTCGCCGAGCCCGGCGTGGACCTTCCCGTCTGGGCCTGCGGCGGCATCGGCCCCCGTACGGCAGCGGCGGCGGTGGCCGGTGGGGCGGCCGGAGTGGTCCTGGACAGCCAGTTGGCGCTGCTTGCCGAGGCGAGGCTTCCGGAGCCGGCGGCCGCGGCACTGCGGTCCATGGACGGCTCCGAGACAGTCGTGGTGGGCGGGCACCGGGTGCTGCACCGCCGGGGCCCGGAGGCCCCGCGCGTCCCGGCCGACGATCCAGTGCTCGTGTCGGGGATGCTCGGTGCCCAGGACCCGCGTACCCAGCTCCTGCCGGTCGGTCAGGACGGCTTCCTCGCTGCCCGCTTCGCCGAGCGCTGGGGCGACGCGGGCCGGACGGTCCGCGCCCTGACCGACTCCGTACGGGACGCCGTACGCGACGACGGGCCGGCCGGGGCGCTGCGTCCCGGGTCCCCGATGAGCCGGGCGCTCGGCACGCGCGTGCCCGTCGCCCAGGGGCCGATGACCCGGGTCAGTGACCAGGCACGGTTCGCCGCCGCCGTCGCCGGGGACGGGGCCCTGCCGTTCATCGCGCTGGCCCTGGCGAGCGGCGAGCAGACGCGAACGGTCCTGGAGGAGACCCGCACCGCCGTGGCCGGCCGGCCCTGGGGCGTCGGCGTGCTCGGCTTCGCACCCGAGGAGACCAGAAACGCCCAACTCGAAGCCGTGCGCGACCTGCGGCCCACGCACGCGATCATCGCGGGCGGACGACCGTCCCAGGCCGAGGCGCTGGAGCGGGCCGGGATCAGCACCTTCCTGCACGTGCCCTCGCCGGGCCTGCTCCGCCAGTTCCTCGACGCCGGAGCCCGCCGATTCGTCTTCGAGGGCTCCGAATGCGGCGGCCACGTCGGACCGCGCGCGAGTTTCCCCCTGTGGGAGGCCCAACTCGCCGTACTGGAAGACTTCTTGGACGGCACGGATGCCCAAACGGCCGAGAGCGTCGAGGTGTTCTTCGCGGGCGGCGTCCATGACGAGCGCTCGTCGGCGATGATCGCTGCGCTCGCCGCTCCACTGACAGCGCGCGGGGCCGCCGTCGGCGTCCTCATGGGAACCGCCTATCTGTTCACCGACGAAGCGGTGGAGTGCGGGGCGGTCCGGCCGCTCTTCCAGCGGCAGGTCATGGCCGCCACCCGCACCGCGCTGCTGGAGACCGCACCCGGCCACGCCACCCGCTGTGTGCCCAGCCCGTTCAGCGAGAACTACCGGGAGTCCGAGGCGGAGCTGCGCGAGCGAGGCGTGCCCGAGCGGCGGATCTGGGAGGAACTGGAACGGCTCAACGTCGGGCGGCTGCGGATCGCCAGCAAGGGGATCGAGCGGGACGCCACCGGTGAGCTGGCGGCCGTGGCCGAGGAACGCCAGCTCTCCGAGGGCATGTTCATGGCCGGGGAAGTGGCCGTCCTGCGCTCGGCGACCACCACGATCAACGCACTGCACGGCTCGGTCACCACCGGCGCGGCAGGGTTCCTCGCCGCCCGCGCGGCTCTCCTCCGGGAACGCCTCGGGATGGACACGGCCGAGGAGCCCGCGGCGCCCGAGCCGCTGGACGTGGCCGTGGTCGGCATGGCCTGCATGTTCCCGGGCGCCCCCGACCTCGCCGCCTACTGGGCGAACATCCTCGGCGGTCACGACGGCGTCGGCGAGGTCCCCGCCGACCGCTGGGATCCCGCCGTGCACTACTCGGAGGACGCGGACGGCGTGACCCCGTCCAAGTGGGGTGGCTTCCTGCCGCGGATCCCCTTCGACCCGCTGCGCTACGGCATCCCGCCGACCTCCCTCGGCAGCATCGAGCCCGTACAGCTGCTGGCGCTCGAAGCCGCGCGACGGGCACTGGAGGACGCCGGGTACGGGGAGCGCGGCCGGGGCTTCGACCGGTCACGGACCTCCGTGGTCTTCGGCGCCGAAGCGGGCAGCGACCTCTCCAACGCCGCCACCCTGCGTGCCGTACTGCCCTCCTACTACGGGGAGGTTCCCGGAGGCCTGGACGGGCAACTGCCCAAGCTCACCGAGGACTCCTTCCCCGGCATGCTGGCCAACGTCATCTCGGGGCGGATCGCCAACCGGCTGGACCTGGGCGGCGCCAACTACACCGTCGACGCGGCGTGCGCGTCGTCCCTCGCCGCCGTCGACGTGGCGTGCAAGGAACTCGTCGGCGGTACGAGTGACGTCGTGCTGTGCGGAGGCGCCGACCTGCACAACGGCATCAACGACTACGTCCTCTTCTCCTCCGTGCACGCGCTCTCCCCGACCGGCCGGTCGCGGGCCTTCGACAGCTCGGCGGACGGGATCGCCCTGGGCGAGGGCATCGCCTGTGTCGTGCTCAAGCGGCTCTCGGACGCCGAACGGGACGGCGACCGGATCTACGGCGTGATCAAGGGAGTCGGCAGTTCCAGCGACGGCCGCTCGCTCGGACTCACGGCACCCCGCCCCGAGGGACAGCGCGCCGCGCTGGAGAGGGCCTACCGCAACGCGGGCATCTCACCCGCCGACATCGGCCTGGTCGAGGCCCACGGCACCGGGACCGTGGTCGGGGACCGTACCGAACTGGCCATCCTCAGCGAGGTGTTCACCGAGGCCGGGGCCAAGACCGGTGCCTGCGCGCTCGGTTCGGTCAAGTCGCAGATCGGGCACACCAAGTGCGCCGCCGGTCTCGCGGGCCTGATCAAGACCGTGCTGTCCCTCTACACGGGAGTCAAGCCGCCCACCCTGCACATGAAGCGGCCGAACCCGGCGTGGCAGGAGGAGAGCAGCCCGTTCGCCTTCCACACACGGGCTCGGCCCTGGGCGGCCCCGGCCGGGGAACGCGTCGCCGGACTCAGCGCGTTCGGCTTCGGCGGGACCAACTTCCATGTGGTGCTCAGCGCCCACACGGCCGCCGAACCGCCCGTCCACGGCCTCGACAACTGGCCCGCCGAACTGTTCACCTTCCGCGGTACGGATCCTGCGGCGGCCCGGCGAGCCATCGAGGACGTACTCAAGGCCGCCGAGACCGACGGCCGCCCGTGGCGCCTGCGCGACCTCGCGCTGAGCGCGTCCCGCCGTGCCGACGCCCGCCACGAACCGGTCCAGGTGGCCGTCGTCGCCACGGACGTCGACGGGCTGACCGGCCGGCTGCGCCGGGCCCTGGCGGGTGAGCACGATCCGGCCGGAGGCATCCACCTCGCGGAGGCCGGACGAGCGCTGGCCGGCGGGAGCGAGCAGGCGCGGGTGGACGCTACGCGGGTGGACGTGGCGCAGGCGGACGCGGGGCAGGGGGACGCGGCGCAGGCCGATGTGGGACAGGCGCCGTCCGGTCCGCGTCGGCCGGCGTCGGCCGACGGCAAGGTCGCGTTCCTCTTCCCGGGCCAGGGCAGTCAGCGGCCCGGGATGCTCGCGGACGTGTTCATCGCCTTCCCCGAGCTCCAGCACTACCTGCACCTCGGCCGCGACCACGCCGACGCGCTGTACCCGCCCGCAGCCTTCGACGAGGCCGGCCGTGACCGCCGGCGGGCCGGGATCACCGACACGCGGGTCGCCCAGCCCGCGCTGGGCATCGCCGGACTCGCCGCCCACGCACTGCTCACCGCGGCCGGGGTGCGACCGGACATGGCCGCCGGGCACAGCTACGGCGAACTGGTCGCCCTCTGCGCCGCGGGTGTGATCGCACCGGAGGCGCTGCTTGAGCTGAGCGCCGAGCGGGCGGCGGCGATCCTCTCGGCCGTCGGCGAGGATCCGGGAACCATGGCGGCGATCGCGGCCGGTGCCGAAGACGTCGAACGGGCCCTGCGCGAGACGGGCGCCCCCGCGACGGTCGTCGTCGCCAACCACAACTCGCCCCGGCAGACGGTGATTTCCGGACCGACGGAGGCGATGGCCACCGCCGTGCGACTGCTGCGCGCGGCGGGACACCGCGCCGAAGGCATCCCCGTCGCCTGCGCCTTCCACAGCCCGGTGGTGGCCGCAGGCGGAGAACGGTTCGCCGAGGCACTCGCGAGCCGGACCGTGCGTCCCCCTGAGTTCCCGGTGTGGTCCAACCGCACAGCGGCCCCGTACGGCGACGACGCCGACGGGATCCGCGCGGAACTCGCCGCCCAGATCGGCGCCCCGGTCGGATTCGTCGCGCAGGTCGAGGCCATGTACGAGGCGGGGGCGAGGATCTCCGTCGAGGCCGGCCCCGGGTCCATACTCACCCGGCTGGTCACGCAGATCCTCGGCGACCGCCCGCACCGCACCGTGGCGTGCGAGCCGCTCCACGGCAGCGGGCTGCGTGGCTGGCTCGACGCGCTGGCCCAACTGGCCGTGGCGGGGCTGCCGGTCCGCACCGGATGGCTGTTCCAGGGGCGCGACGCCGTCGACGCGACCCGGACCCCGGAGCCCAAACGGCCCGGCTGGACGGTCGACGGCCAGCTGGTCCGTACGGCCGCCGGAGACCTCCTCCCCGGTGCCCTCGCACCGGCCCGACGCGTAGTGGAGACGACAGTGACGACGAGCCACGCGAACCACGGAGACGGCGTCCCGGCCGACAGGGACGCGCTGATCGTCGAGTACCTGCGCACCAGCCGGGAGATGGTGGCCGCACAGCGCGACGTGCTGCTGACCTACTTCGGCGCCACGGCGGGGGAGTGGACTCCCGCACCCGTCGCGCCTGCCGCGGTCGGCATGCATCAGCAGGCCGTACCGGCCGCTGAGCTTCCCATGGCCCAACTGCCGGTTCCGCGACCGGAGGAGGCCGCATCAGCGCTCGCCACCGCCCAGACGCCCGGCACCCAGGCGGTCAAGGCAACGGTCACGGAAGCGGACGTCCTGGCCGTCGTGCTGGAGATCATCAGCGAGCGCACCGGCTATCCCGTGGACATGATCGAGCCCGATCTCGACCTGGAGGCCGACCTCAGCATCGACTCCATCAAGCGGGCCGAGATCGCCGGTGAACTGGCCAAGCGCCTGGGCGCCGGGGGCGGCGTGGACATCGCAGGGCTGGACGACGCGGAACTGGAAGACCTGGCGAAGGCCCGTACGGCCGCGTCGGTGACGGGCTGGCTGGCTGCGCGCCTCGTGGGGCCCACCGAACAGTCCGGCAGTACGAATCCGAGTGAGTCTTCGAGTTCGCCTCCGCGTACGGCAGGGCAGCCGGAGGGAGCACGCGACGGCACGGCGGTCGGGCAGGCCGAGACGCCGGAGCTGGTAGAAGTCACCGGCGAGGCGCCGAAGAGGTTCCAGCTCCGGCCCGTCCTGCTGGAGCAGCAGGACGGCGACGGCTCGGCGGACCCGTCCGCCGTGCTGGCCGGGAAGCGGTTCGTCCTTCTCGGCGACGAGAGCGAGGACGTGTCCCAGGAGGTGCGCTCCCGGCTGACGGGGCACGGAGCCGACGCAGTGGTCCTCGGCCCGGAGCATCTGCTCACCGAGGCGGACGGCCGGGTGGACGGGGTGCTGTACCTCGACTCCCTCGCCGATTCCTCGTCGCCGGTGCTGCCCCACGCGTTCCCCGTGTTCCAGGCCGCCCTGAGCCGGGGCCCCCGCTGGCTGCTCGCCGCCCGGCCCGCCGACGGGGACTCCCCGGGCCTCCGGTCGGCAGGGCTGCACGGTCTGTTCCGTACGGTCGCGCGCGAGCACCTGGCGACCGTCGCGCGGGTCGTCGACCTCGAAGACACCACGTCGGCCGCCGTCGCCGACGCGCTGGTCGCCGAACTGCTCGCGCCCGGCCCGGCCCCGGTCGTTCTGCGAACGGCCGCCGGTCGCCACGGACTTGACCTCGTGGAGACGCCGCTGGGCGCCCTCGGCACCACCGGAGCCGGACCGGCGGGTGACGGAGCCGCCGAGGCCGCGGCCATCGGCCTCGACCGGGACTCCGTGGGGCTGCTGGTCGGCGGGGCCCGCGGCATCACCGCGACCTTCGCCGCCGCGCTCGCCGCGGCGTCCCGGTGCCGTATCGAACTGCTCGGCAGGACTCCGGCGCCGACCGGACCCGAGGATCCGGCCATCGCCGCGGCCGCGGACCGCGCCGCGCTGCGTACGGCAATCGCCGCCCGCGCGGGCGGCGGAGTGACGCCCGCCGAGATCAACCGCGAAGCCGAACTCGTCCTGGCTCAACGGGAGATCACCGCCACTCTGACGGAACTCACGGCCCTCGGCAGCACGGCCCGCTACCACTGTGTGGACTTCCGGGAGCCGGACGCCGCGCTCCAGGCGGTGAAGGAGATCCACGCCGAGCACGGCCGGCTCGACGGTGTCGTCTACGCGGCCGGAGTGATCGAGGACCGGCTGATCGCCGACAAGACCGCCGAGTCCTTCCAACGCGTGTACGAGACGAAGACGAGCGGCGCGGAGACGCTGCTGACAGCGCTGGAGGAGTTCCCGAACGGGCCCGCGTTCGCCGTCCTGTTCGGCAGCATCTCGGCCGTCCTCGGCAACCGCGGCCAGGTCGACTACGCGGCCGCCAACGACGCCCTCCAGAGCCTCGGCGCCGACTGGGCCGCCCGCACCGGTCACCGTGCCCTGACCGTGCACTGGGGACCGTGGGCGCCCACCGGCGGTCACACCGGAATGGTGACCCCGGAACTCGGGCGCGAGTACGCCAGGCGCGGGATCAAGCTGATCGACCCCGAGGAGGGCACCGCGGCGCTGTTGCGTGAACTCGCCTGGGGCGACGAGTCGGCCGGGGCCGTCGTCTACACGTCGTCGGGCTGGTGACATGACCGACCTGAGGGATCAGGAGGAACTCGGGGCTCGGGAAGATCTGAGGAGACGTCAACTTCCTTCTCCCACAGCCATCGTGGGGATGGCGGTGCTGCTGCCCGGCGCCGCCGACCTCGACGCGTACTGGCGGAATCTGCTGGCGGGCACGGACGCCATCACCGACGTACCCGACGGGCGGTGGGACGCCGACTACTACCGGCCCGATTCCGCGACCGGGCCGGCCGTCGCCGACCAGGTGTACTGCCGACGCGGCGGCTTCGTCGACGGGCTTGCCGACGTGGAGGTCACCCGGTTCGGGATCATGCCGAACTCGGTGCCCGGCACCGAACCCGACCAGCTCATCGCGCTGAACGTGGCCGCCGCCGCCCTCGCCGACGCGGGCGGTGAGGACCGGCTGCCCGACCGGCACCGCATCGGCGTCGTCCTGGGCCGGGGCGGCTACCTCACGCCCGGCCTGGTCCGGCTCGACCAGCGGGTCCGCACCGCCGGTCAACTCGTCCGTACGCTGGGCGAGTTGCTGCCCGACCTGGACGCCGGTCAACTCGACCGGGTCCGGGAGGCGTTCACCGAGCGGCTCGGGCCCGACAGCCCCGAGTCGGCCATCGGTCTGGTGCCCAACCTCGCGGCCTCGCGCGTCGCCAACCGCCTCGACCTGCGTGGCCCCGCCTACACCGTGGACGCCGCCTGCGCGTCGTCGCTGGTCGCCGTCGACCAGGCGGTGAGCGAACTCGCCTCCGGGCGCTGCGACTTGATGCTCGCCGGGGGAGTGCACCACTGCCACGACATCACACTCTGGAGCGTCTTCTCCCAACTCCGCGCGCTCTCCGCGAGCCAGCGGATCCGCCCCTTCCATCGCGACGCCGACGGCATCCTGATCGGCGAGGGCACCGGCGTGGTGGCGCTCAAGCGACTGGCTGACGCCGAACGCGACGGCGACCGGATCTACGCGGTGATCCGCGGCACCGGCGTGGCCAGCGACGGCCGCGCCGCCGGTCTCGTCAACCCCGACCCCGGCGGCCAGACCCATGCCGTACGCCAGGCCTGGCAAGCGGCGGGCCTCGATCCCGCCCAGCCGGGATCCATCGGCCTCCTGGAGGCCCACGGCACCGCGACCCCGGCCGGCGACGCGGCCGAACTCGCCACCCTGGCCGAGGTGTTCGGTCCTGCTGCGGAGCGTGACCCCGCAGTGATCGGGTCGGTGAAGTCGATGATCGGCCACACCATGCCCGCCGCCGGAGTGGCCGGCCTGGTGAAGGCAGCCCTCGCCGTCCACCACGGGATGCTCCTGCCGACACTCCACTGCGACGACCCGCACCCCGCCCTCGCGGCCACCCGTTTCCGTCCGCTGGAGACGGCGACGCCCTGGGAGACCAGCCCCGAGCGGCCGGTGCGCCGGGCGGCCGTCAACGCGTTCGGCTTCGGCGGGATCAACGCCCATGTCGTGCTTGAACAGGCGCCTGACGCACGGGCCACCCGAACGCCTGGTGTACGGGTCTCCCGGCACACGGCGATCGCTTCCCCGCCCTCGCCCCCGTCGCCGAACCCGTCCCCTTCCCGGACCGTCGACGCCACAGTCACAGGTACAGCCGCCACTTCCGTCGCCCAGTCGGAGCAGGTGCTCCTCCTCGCCGCCGACAGCCCCGAGCGCCTCGCCGCTCTGCTGGAGGCCGATGACCACACCCTGCTCGCGGCCGGTCTCGACACCGGCACCGGCCGGCCGCATCCGGACGCGGGCCGGGCCCGGCTCGGCATCGTCGCCCCCACCGCCAAGCGGCTCGCCCTGGCACGCCGGGCGGTCGCCAAGGGACGCGCCTGGCACGGCCGCAGCGACGTCTGGTTCACGCCGAGCCCCCTGCTCGGCGGCGAGGACGAGAGCAGGAGCGGCAAGCTGGCCTTCCTCTTCCCGGGACTCGAAGGCGACTTCGAGCCCCAAGTCGACGACCTAGCCGCCCACTTCGGCCTACCCGGCGTCCTGGGGCCCACCCCGAACGCCGAGAAGGCCCGGGTCTCGGACGTGGGCCGACACGGATTCGGTGTCGTCGGCGTCGGCCGGCTGCTCGACGGCGCACTGCGCCGCATGGGCGTCGTCCCGGACGCGGTGGCCGGGCACAGCGTCGGCGAGTGGACGGCGATGGTGGCCGCCGGAATGTACGCCGGGGACGAGGTGAGCGACTTCATGGCGTCGTTCGACCCCGACGCGCTGACCGTCCCCGGTCTGTCCTTCGCCGCTCTCGGCGCCCCCGCCGGGCGCGTCCTGGAAGCCCTCGACGACGGGTGGACGGACGCCGGAATCGTCCTCTCCCACGACAACGCGCCGAACCAGTCGATGGTGTGCGGACCCCACGACGCGGTGGAGGAGTTCGTACGCTCCTTCCGCGCCCGGGGCGTGCTCAGCCAGGTGCTGCCCTTCCGGTCCGGCTTCCACACACCGATGCTTAAGCCCTACCTCGCGCCCATCGAGGTAGCGGCGAACCGTTTCCGGCTGCATCCGCCGACCGTGCCGCTGTGGTCGGGAACGACCGCGGCGCCGTTCCCCGCAGACGAGGCCGCCGTACGCGACCTGTTCGTCAGACACCTTCTGGAGCCGGTCCGCTTCCAGCAGTTGGTCGAGGCCATGTATGCGGCGGGCCATCGCGCCTTCGTCCAGGTCGGCACCGGGCAGCTCGGCTCACTCGTCGGAGACACGCTGAGCGGGCGCGATCACTTGGTCGTGGCGGCCAACTCGCCCCACCGCAGCGGCCTCGCCCAGCTCCGCCGCGTGGCGACGGCACTGTGGACCGCGGGCGCGGCGGTCACTCCCGCGCTGCCGCCGTCCGTACGTTCCACCGGCCTCTCCGCCCGCGCGGCGGGTGCCGTTGTCCCGAAACGCCCTGCGCGGGTGGACCGGCCGACCGTCCGCCTCGACCTCGGCGGGGCGCTCATCTCGCTCGACGGCCCGGCTCTCACACAGCTGCGCTCCGAGCTGCGTGGCACTCCGGCCCCGAGCGATGCCGCCCCCACGGCGGCCGCCGCGGCCCCGTCCCCACTGGACGCGCTCGCCGCGCGCATGCCGGTCGCCGCCGAACTGAGCGCGCTGTTGCGGGACACGGCTGACACGGCCGCCGCACTGATCACGGCAGGAAGCCGCCACTCCGGCCCTCCCACAGCCTCTCCTCCTGCCCGCACCACGGTGCCTTCTCCGGTCCGTGCCCCGGCCCGGGCAGCCGCTCCCACCTCAGCCCCCACGCCCTCTACCGCCGGGCCACCCGCTGCCGGGCAACCCGGACAGGAATGGCGCACCGTCGTCCCCGTATCCCCGGAAGCGATGCCGTACCTCCTGGACCACTGCTTCTTCCCGCAGCGGCCCGGCTGGCCCGACGTGGCCGATCGCTGGCCGGTCGTCCCCGCGACCACGATCGTGCACCACATCATGGAGGTGGCAGAGCGCGCGGCCCCCGGTATGCGGGCGGTCGCCGTGCACGGGGCCCGCTTCGACCAGTGGCTCACCGCCACACCGGCCGTCGAGGTACCGGTCACCGCCGTCCCCGACGGCCCCGGCCGCCTCGCGGTCTCCTTCGGCCCCCGGGCCCGTGCGGTGGTCGAGCTCGCGGCCCGCCATCCGGTGACGCGCCCGACCCCGTGGCGTACGGACCCGGCCTCCGAACGCGCCCCCGACCACACCGCGGCCCAGCTCTACGACGAGCGCTGGATGTTCCACGGACCAGCCTTCCAAGGGGTCACCGAACTCACCGCGATCGGCGACAGTCACGTACGAGGCGTGATCACCACGCCGCCCGCCCCCGGAGCCCTGCTCGACAACGTGGGCCAGCTCCTCGGCTACTGGATCATGGCGACCCGTACGGAACGGACCGTCGTGTTCCCCGTCCAGATGCGGCACATGCGGTTCAACGGGCCGCACCCGCGCCCCGGGACCGACGTGGACTGCCTGGTGAGGATCATCTCCCTCACCGACACCGTGCTCGAAGCCGACGTCCAACTGGTCGTCGCGGGCGAGGTATGGGCCGAGCTCACGGGCTGGCAGGACCGCCGGTTCGACAACGACCCGCAGACCAGGCCCGTAGAGCGGTTCCCCGAGCGCAACACCCTCTCCCAGGCGCGTACCGGCGGCTGGTCCCTGCTCCACGAGCGCTGGCCCGACCTCGCCTCGCGTGACCTGATCATGCGCAACTCCCTCAGCGGCGCGGAGCGTTCGGAGTACGAGCGGCACGCTCCCCGGGGCCGCAGACAGTGGCTGCTCGGCCGGATCGTCGCCAAGGACGCCGTACGGCAGTGGCTGTGGGACCACGGCGAGGGACCGGTCTTCCCGGCCGAGATCCGGGTGCGCAACGACGACTCGGGCCGCCCGTACGTCACGGGACTGCACGGTCGGACCCTGCCCTCGCTGGACGTCTCGCTGGCCCATCGCGCGGAGGCCGGGGTCGCGATCGTACGGCCGCACAGGCCCGAGCCGGGGCCGGGCATCGACATCGAAGAGGTCGTCGAGCGGGACGCGGGGACCCTCGCCGTCGCCCTCGGCGAGGACGAGTCGAGGCTGCTGGGCGCCCGATGTGCCGCCACCGGCGAATCGGAGGCGCTGTGGTTCACCCGGTTCTGGGCGGCCAAGGAAGCGGTCGCCAAGGCGGAGGGCACCGGCTTCCGGGGACGCCCCCGGGACTTCACCGTGCTCGAAGCGACGGGCGGGAACGCCGAGGGCGCCGGGGTCCGGCTGGTGGTCTCGGGGCGCCTCGAACGCGCGTACACCGTGCACTGCGAGCGGACCGGCAACCCGCCGGGACTGCCGGACAGGGACTACGTCGTGGCCTGGACGACCGGACCGACGGACCAAGACTCGACGGACCAAGAGGAGAGCGATCGATGAACCCGAGTCAGCCGACCGGTGCGACCGACGGCGAACCCGTGCGCGCGGACGAGGAGTCGGTCCTCGCCGACCTCACCGGCATGCTCGCGATCCTCCTGGACGAGTACGGCCTCGACGACGTCGAGGTGCGCATGGAGACCACGTTCAACCGCGATCTGGAACTGGAGAGCATCGACCTCGTGACCTTGGCGGGCCTGCTGGGGGAGCGGTACGGGGAACGGGTCAACTTCGCCGAGTTCCTGGCCGGTATGGAGTTCGACGAGATCATCGAACTCACCGTCGGCAGGCTCGTCGAGCATGTTGTGAAGAGCCTCGAAGCGGCGGAGGTGGGCTGAGCCATGGCGATGGTCGACACCGGCGATGTCCGGCTGCACGTTCAGCGGATGACGCCCAAGGCAGGGCGTCCCGTCACCGCGACCGCGGTTCTCGTCCACGGTCTGCTGACCGACAGCCTGGCCAGCTACTACTTCACGCTGGCACCGGTGTTCGCGGTGTCCGGCATCGACGTGATCATGTACGACCTGCGCGGCCACGGCCGCAGCGAGCGTCCGGAGAGCGGCTACCGCCTCGACGACCATCTCGACGACCTGGAGGAGCTGCTCGACCGGCTGCAGGTGACGGGACCGGTCCAACTGGTCGGCAACTCCTTCGGCGGATCCGTCGCCTTCGGCTACGCCGCCCGCCATCCGGAGCGGGCGGCCGGCGTCTCCCTGATCGAATCGGAACCGGCGACCGCGGGTTGGGCGGCGACCATGGACGGGGTGCTGCGGCAGGTGCTGACCGAACTGGCGCACAACGAGGCCGCCGCGCTGGCCTGGATCACCGCCAACCACAGCCAGAACACCGCCCGCCTGGCGAAGGGCGCGGCCCGCCTGGCCCGCGAGACCACCCTCGCCCGGGACATTCCGTTGAGTCAGGTGCTGACGGAGGATCAGATCCGGTCCGTACGATGCCCGGTACTCGCCCTCTACGGTGGCGAGTCGGCCCTCGTCGAGCGGGCACCGTGGCTGGAGTCGCTGTTGCCCGACTGCCGGACCGTCGTGGTGCCGGGGCATGAACACTCCGTGCTCGTCGAGGCGCCGGGGACGGTCGGCGGCCACATTCTGGCCATGATCGACGAGGGGACGGGCAAGCGGGGCGTGGCGGAGCGGGGCGTTGTGGATCGAGGCGTGGCCGCGCGGGGCGTGGCCGAACTCGCGAGGGTCGAGGGCCGGTGAGCGGGTTCCTGTTCGTCGTGCCGCCGCTGGTCGGCCACATCAACCCGACGGTGGGCGTGGCGGCGGAACTGGCCGCGAGGGGACACCGGGTGGCCTGGGCTTCCGCCGATCCCGGGCTCGTCCGCCGGCTCGCGGGGGACGAGGCAGTGGTGTTCCAGTGCGCGGGACCGGTCCTGACAGGGGAGGACGGAGTGCGGCCGACGGACCTTCGGGGCCCGGAGGCGCTGAAGTTCCTGTGGGAACGGTTCCTGGTGCCGCTTGCCGAAGCGATGGCCCCCGGAGTGCGGGCGGCCATCGGGGAGTTCGGCCCCGATGCGGTCGTCGCCGATCAACAGGCCTTCGCCGGAGGACTGGTCGCCGAGCGGCTGCGCGTGCCGTGGGCCACCTCGTCCACCACGTCTGCCGAGTTCACCTTCGCCGGCGCGCTGGCGGGCATGCCCAAGGTCGCGGACTGGCTCGACACGCTGCTTCACGAGCTGCGAGGCCGTATCGGTGATCCGTCGGGCACGGCCGATCCACGGTTCTCCCCGCACCTGGTGCTCGCGTTCAGCACGCCGGAGCTGGTCGGGTCCGGGGTCGGATCCGGGGTTGAGGCTGGGGCGGGCGACCGGATCCGCTGGGTCGGTCCCTCGATGGCGACCCGGCCGGACTCCGCCGACTTCCCCTGGACCTGGCTCGACCCCGCCCGTCCCACGGTGCTCGTGACCCTCGGCACCGCCAACACCGATGTCGGGGCCCGCTTCCTCGCCGAGTGCCGCGACGCCCTGCGCAGCCGGGCGGACCGGGTGCAGACGGTGATCGTCGATCCCGCGAACGTACTGGGCGCGCACGCGGACCTGGACGACCTGAATGACAAGGACGTACTGATCCGCTCCTCGGTCCCTCAACTCCCGCTCCTCGAAAGGGTCGACGCGGTCGTCTGCCACGCGGGGCACAACACCGTGTGCGAGGCGCTGTGGCACGGCGTCCCCCTCGTGGTGGCCCCCATCCGCGACGACCAGCCCGTTGTGGCGGGGCAGGTCGTCGACGCGGGAGCGGGCATCCGGGTCAGGTTCGGCCGGGTCACCGCGCCCAAGCTCGGCGCGGCGATCGACGCCGTACTCCACGAACCCGGCTACCGCACCGCCGCCGAGCGGATCCGCACCGCCTTCCGTGCCGCGGGTGGTGCCGGCGCGGCAGCCACTCACCTCGAAGAACTGGCCATCGGCGCGCCCGCCAAGGAGGCCCCATGAACGACCAACAGCACGAACCACAACAGGCCGACGCCGAGCCGGCACCCAGTCGCACCGAACAGGTCGCCGCGCTGCGCCCCGTCTACCAGGCCGAACTGGCGCGCGGCCTGGACCGCTTCTTCGAGCCCCGGCGCTCCGACTGCCCCTGGTGCGGTTCGGGGCGGCTGAAAACGCGGCTGCGCACCACCGACCTGCTCCAGCACAAGCCGGGCCGCTTCGTCCTCGACCGTTGCCAGGACTGCCGGCACACCTTCCAGAACCCCCGACTGAGCGCCGAGGGGCTGGAGTTCTACTACCGCGACTTCTACGACGGTCTGGGGGAGAAGCAGCTCGGCAACACCTTCGGGGGCCGGACCGCGATGTACCGGCAGCGCGCGGAATCCCTGCTGCCGTTCGCCGCGACGCCCAAGAACTGGCTGGACGTCGGCACCGGCCACGGCCACTTCTGCGAGTCGGCGCGGACCGTCCACCCCGGCACGACCTTCGACGGGCTCGACTTCACCGACGGCGCCGAACTCGCCGAGCGCGCAGGACGGGTGGAGCGGGGCTACCGCGGCAGCTTTCCCGACCTGGCCCCGGAATTCGCCGGCCACTACGACGTGGTGAGCATGTTCCACTACCTGGAGCACAGCACGGAGCCCGGCCGCGAACTGGAGGCCGCGCACCGGGCGATACGCCCCGGCGGCCATCTGCTCATCGAGGTCCCCGACCCCGACAGCCGCTACGCCCGCCTCCTCGGCCGCTGGTGGCTGCCCTGGCTCCAGCCGCAGCACCTGCACCTCGTCCCGGTCGAGAACCTGCGGCGCAGACTGACCGACCTAGGCTTCACGGTCGTGGCGGAACAGCACGCCGAACCGCACGACCCGGTCGACCTCCTGGCCGGTACGTGGCTGGCCATCGACGCGGCCGCGCCACGCGAGGACCTGCCGTGGCTGCCGAACCCGCCGAACCGCCGACAGCGGACGCTGCGTACCACGATGGCGATCGCCGGCGTGCCCTTCCTGATCCTGGGCACCCTGCTGGACCGGTTCGTGGTCAAACGCCTGTCGCACCGGCTGGGTCTGTCCAACGCCTACCGGCTCCTGGCGCGCCGCGACTGAGCGACTGACCTGACTGAGCGGGTAGTACCGGCGTGCTTGGTGCCTGCGCGGCACGGCCGTCCTCAACGGCCGTCCAGGATCCCCCGTGCGAACGCCGCCTGGCCCACGTGCTGCAGGTCGTCCGAGAGGACGCTGACGAGCCGGGCGCCCAGGGTGACGGGCGGGGACCAGTTCGCGTCGACGATCCGGTCCAGGTCGTCGGCGCGCAGGTCGCGCAGGGCGGCCAGCGTCTGCTCGTGGACGGCGTCGTGGTAGCCGAGCAGCAGGTCACCCGAGTCGACCTGGACCTTGGCGACCTGCCGCGGGCTGTGGCCGTAGCCCGTGTCCCGGCCGGGCAGGCCCAGGGCGAAGCGGCCCGGCCAGTCCTGCGACAGCCAGACCTGTTTCAGGCCGAAGGCGTCGGCGACGTGGTCGTCCTGGACACGGGTGAGATGCCAGACCAGCCAGCTGATCGAGTTGGTCCGGTCGTCGATGCGGGTGTTGAGGTCGCCGGGGGAGAGGCCGTCGACGGCGGCATGGACCTCTTCCCGGATGCGGCCGTACGCGTCGACGAGAATGTCCTTGGCGTGCATGGGCTCCTCCACGCTCTCCGCGGGTTCCTGTCCCTGCCCAGTGTCCCCCGCGGACCCGCCGCGCGCGTCGCGCCGGTGGGAGAGCCGGTCAGTGCCAGCCGGTGTACGGCTCCTCGCAGAGCTTGAACACCGGTTCGCGGCGGACCGGGTCCAACGCCGTGGTGAGCTGGACACGGTCGCCGGTACGGATCGCTATGAGCGGTCCCGAGACCCGGCCCCGGACGGTGAAACCCTCCGCCATCTCGACGAGCGACACATTGCGCGCGCCCGGCGTGTTGCGATGGACGACGGTGGCGTGGCGGATGACTCCCAGGCCCGCGCTGCGCTCCGTGCGCAGGTCACTGCCCTGGCAGACCGGGCAGAGCAGCCGGTGGAACATGGCGGTCCCGCACCAGCGACAACGCTGGTAGAGGAGCCCTTCCTCGGCGGCCGGGCCGCTGGTCGTCGTCTCCGGGTCGAGTACGCCCGTCGTGGTCCCGCTTCCTCGGTGGAACACGATGTCATCTCCCTGCGCCGGGCCGGAATCTGAGAAAGTGCGCGGAGCGCCGTGCACGACGTCAGAATATGGCACGCAGTGTCACGCGTAAAGGCACTCAGTACCCTCAATCATTCGGGATCTCGGCCAAGAGCCGTCTCGACCTCCTGGACGACCCGCCACATCGGCGCGCCGCGCCTGGAGATGACAACGACCACGTCGTCCGCCGCCGCTTCCCTCGTCGGCTCGCCGGCCGGCCGCTGTGCCCGTCCGACGGGGCCGGGGTCCGTACCGAAGACCCGCTGGACATGGGCGAGCGCGTGGTCCACCTCCGCGGTCGCGTCGCTCTGGCCGTCCGAACGCAGCCAGGACCGCAGCCCGTTGTTGTGCGCGGCGACCACGGCCGCGGCGATCACGTCGGCCCGCAGCGTCCCGTCCCGACGACCGGCGAAGCGCCCGCGCAGATACTCGGCGAGCGCGCGCTCGTACCGCCAGACCACCGACAGTTCGTACGTCCGCAGTCCCGGCACCTTCTTGGTCAGGCGGTAGCGCTGGACGGAGAACGTGGGGTTCTCGGCGTACATGCGCAGCACGACGCGAGCGGCGTCGCAGACCCGGGCCACCGGGTCGTCCGCGTCCCCGCCCCCACCACTGCCCTCGCTGAGGAAGTCGTTCATCTCGGCCAGGCAGCGCTCGTGGTCCGGGAAGACCACGTCCTCCTTGGACGGGAAGTACCGGAAGAAGGACCGCCGTCCGACCCCCGCTAGAGCCACGATCTCGTCGACGGTGGTCTGCTCGTACCCCCGCTCCAGGAACAGCTGGAACGCCGCCGCGACGAGGGAGTCCCGCATCGGCGGCTTCGGAGGTGTCACGTCGGCCGCCTGGTCAGGGCGGGGTGCCTCGCTCATGGTGGGGAACCTAGCACCGGACGAGGCACGGATGGCACTCGGTGTGCTCCGGCCGGGGAACTGAGTGCCATGCCGGTCGGGCCGGGTGCGTACCGGTCCGAGGCGCCGAGTACTGTCCGGGCCTGTGCCCGGCCGTGAGGCCGGAGCGAACGCTGGTGCGGGTGTGACGGGGGTCGGAACGGTGCGGCGCTGGATCAAGGTGTCGGTGGCGGCTGCGGTGGTGCTGGGCATCGGCGGGTACGCGGCCGAGCCGTACGCACGGGACTGGATGCCGACCGGCAGCGCGTGCGGCGGGGCACTGCCCCGGGACGTCGTGGACCGGCTCACCCCGGACGACGCGCACCTTACTTCGCTCTCAGCGCCTCCGACGAAATCCCGGGCGTCGACAAGGCCGCCGAGCAGCGCATGTTCAAGCAGTTCGCGCAGGACCAGGTGGACCGCCGCGACTGTTCCGGGCTCCGGTTCCGCTTCTGACCGCTTGTAGCTCGTTGTCGGGCCAGTCCTGCGGGGTCGACTCGAAGCGCATGTCGGTCGAGGGGAGGAAGCCGGGGTCGCCCCGCGAGCCGGTCAGCCGCTCCAGGAGTACGCGAAGTGGGCGCGCTCGGCGTCGTAGAGGATCGCGAACGCCTCGGGGTCCTTGGCGAGTTCGGCGACGAGGTACTCGATGTTCGCGTCGGCGTCCGCGTAGCTGTCGCTGTGCTCGAAGACCACGTGCGCCGCACCCGCCGCCAGGAAGCGCCCGTACCGGGAGTAGCCGTCCCGGTCGAGCTGGGCCTCCTCGGCGGGCACCGCCGGGCGGTTCGCGTCGTCGTCGCTGATCGAGTCGTCGCGCCCAGAGTCCTCCACGTACTCGGCCGGCATCCGCGCCACGCCCGGGGCTAGACCATCGGGGATCTCCGCGCGATGAAGGACCGCGGCCACCGCGTACGCGCCGCGTGCCTGCGCCAGGGTGTGCGGTGTACCTGAACTCTTCGCGCGGGTGCCCGCGTTCACGATCTCGCCGAGTACGCGGGCACCGTCGTCGCACACCTTCTCGTGTGCCAGAAGCTTCCTGGCCGAGCCCAGCCGTTCGAGGTCCTCGCCGGGATCCAGTGCCCTCGTGGCGGCCGTCGCGTCGTCGGCGAGCGCCCGCTTCGAGGCGGGCAGCCGCAACAGGGCCTGTCGTGCCCGGAGTCGGCGAGCGCGAGCGGAAGGGAGACCCCGGCGGCGAGAACGACCACCGCTCCTCCGGCGACGGCCCAGCGACGCTTCCGCGGTTGCCCCCGCAACGAGAGGCGCCTCGTCAACGCTCCGAATCGGCCCCGAGGTTCGACGGACGTCTCCTCGTCGACCCCGTCAACGCCACTGTCGCTCCCGCTTCCCCCATCACGCATCCCGGCAGACCAGCGAGCGTCCGCAGTCGCGAAGGCGCCGGGTCCGCGGGTGACCGGCTCAGTGGCCGTGCCGCGTGCTGTGGCTCTCCACCAGGGCCTGCGAGACGACGCGGACACCCCGGGCGATGTGGTTCAACTGCGTGAGCTCGGCCGCGTACAGCTTGATCGTGTTCTCGATGACGGACTCCGGCATCCCCAGGGCGGGCAGCTCGGCCCGGGCGCTGTGCAGCGCGGTGCGCACGACCCGGATCTCCTGCTGGAGCTGGATCTGCGCGTGGCGGGCGAGCAGCACCGGCTGACGGATCAGCAGCGGATAGCTGGCGTAGCGGGAGGGCACCAGGTCGCGCAGCCACTTGGCAGCCGACCGTTCCCAGTCCCGGTTGCCGGGCGTCTTGACCTGACACGGCCAATCCGTGCTGATGGGGGAGTACGTCAGGGACATGGACATCGCTTCCGAGGTGGCCGGCGGGTGGTGAGGGTGGTTCTTGGCGGCCCCGGCCTAGGGGATGGACCGGGGCCGCCACGGGCGTGCGCGAGCGGTGCCCGTTCAATGCACCCGGGGCCGATACGAGAAGGGAGCGTCGTTCCCGGGCCGACCAGGACCCCACCGGATCCCGATCAGCGAGAAGTATTCATATATACCGTCCGGTACGCAAGGGTATGAAAAAATTCATGTGGAGGTACGGCTGAATCACGCCTTGCGGACACCGGTCACCACATGCCGGAGAGGTCAGTCCTTGACGAAGAACGCGTGCTCGTCCGCGACCTGTTCGTAGTCCTCCAGGCGGGCCTGCGTACGCTCGGGATCGGCGTCGGTCATGGCCTGGAGCAGGGCCGCGGACAGCACGACGGGCGCCGCGTACGAGTCGAAGACGAGGCGGGAACCGGTGCCGGTGGCGAAGACGACGTCGGCCTCGTCGGCCAGCGGCCCGAGCCCCAGGTCGGTGACCAGGGCGACGCTCAGCCCGGCCCGCCGGGCGACCCGCATGGCCGTCAGCGTCTCGTGGGCGTGCCGGGGCATGGTGAAGGCCAGCACCCAGGTGCCGCCCGCCTCGCGCGACTGGAGCAGGGCGTCGTACGCGACGCTGCCGCCCCGCGTGACCAGCCGCACGTCCGGGTGGATACGACGGGCGGCGTACGCGAAGTATTCGGCCAGTGAGCCGGAGATCCGCAGCCCGAGGATGGTGAGCGGAGTCGACTGCGACAGCGCGCGGCCGGTCTCGATGACCTGCTCCGGGTCCGCGAAGTCGCGGCGCAGGTTCTCCAGGTTGTCGATCTCGGCGTCGACGGCCGCCTGCAGCTCGTTCGGCCGGGCCGCCTCCGCCTCCTCGGCGGCCTCCGGCGTGCTGGCCAGTTTGCTGAGCGCGATCGACTGGAGGCGCTCGCGGAGCGCGGGATAGCCGCTGAAGCCCACCGCCGTCGCGAAGCGGGTCACCGAGGGCTGGCTCACGCCCACCCGCTCGGCGAGGTCCGTGATCGACAGGAACGCGGCTTCGGTGATGTGCTCGATCAGGTACTGGGCGATGCGGCGCTGCCCGGGAGAGAGCCGGGGGCCGTCGAAAAGTGCCCGCAGCCGTGTGGTGGGAGCGGCCTCCGCCTCCGGGACCGGTTTCCCCGAACTGATCGCAGACGCCTGCGCGCGGGCCTGCTGCGGCGATGGCACCGATGCGCCTCCTTCGTGTCCCACTCAGGTTCAACATAGCTCACAGGAAGGAGGGTCCGGCGGACAGTTGCGCGTGGTCAGAGGGCCACCGTCCGGACGGTTTTCCGGGGTGTGCCGCGCGGTACTCGCCACGGTCCACTGTTACGCAGGGTCGAGCCCCGACCTCCAGGGGCGCGAGGCGGTGACGTTGTGCGGCTCCGCCCAGTGGGCGCAGTCAGCCACGACGCACCCGCACCGGATCACCCACCGTCCCGGAGCTACCCCGACCCCTGGCATGATCGAGCCCATGGGTGAACGCGTAATCGCCGCATGCGACGGTGCATCGAAGGGCAATCCGGGTCCCGCCGGCTGGGCCTGGGTCATCGGCGACGGGACCGGCACAACTCCTACCGAGTGGGAGGCGGGACCGCTCGGCACGGCGACCAACAACGTCGCCGAACTGACCGCGCTGGAGCGGCTGTTGACCTTCGTGGCCCCGGATGTGCCCCTGGAGATCCGGATGGACTCCCAGTATGCAATGAAGGCCGTCACGACCTGGCTCCCGGGCTGGAAGCGCAAGGGCTGGAAGACGGCGGCGGGCAAGCCGGTGGCCAACCAGGAACTCGTCGTACGGATCGACGAACTGCTCGACGGCCGCTCGGTCGAGTTCCGGTACGTGCCCGCGCACCAGGTCGACGGCGACCCGCTCAACGACTTCGCGGACCGGGCGGCGAGCCAGGCGGCCGTCGTCCAGGAACCGGCGGGCAGCGAGCACGGCTCTCCGGAGCCGCCGAAGTCGCCCGCGGCCAAGAAGACGGCCAAGAGCGCGGGGCCGCCGCGCAAGCGTGCCTCGTCCTCCGCCGCCTCGTCGTCCTCGTCGTCCTCGCGCACGCTCAAGGCCAAGTTCCCCGGCCGCTGCCGCTGCGGCCGCTCGTACACCGCGGGCGAGACCATCGCGAAGAACTCCGACGGCTGGGGCCACCCGGAGTGCCGTACCGAGGCCTAGGACCCGGCCCCTGACCGGCGGTTTTCCCGCCCGGATGCGAAATCCGCCACCTGCGGTGACCCTGGAGGTGTGGGGGTGAACTGATCAGGAGGATGACTCATGTCCGTAATGGACAAGATCAAGGGCATGCTGAAGGGCCACCCGGACCAGGCCAACAAGGGTGTCGACAAGGCCGGAGACTTCGTCGACGGCAAGACCCAGAACAAGTACAGCGGTCAGGTCGACGGCGCCCAGGACAGGCTCAAGGACCAGTTCGGTTCGAACCCGGACCAGGACCGGCCGCCGCAGTCCTGACACCGTCACACCGCGATCGCGCACCGGCGGCGAGGGCCTGCCTCGCCGCCGCCGCGGGCCGGTCCCCCTCGTGGGGGCCGGCCCCGTGGTGTTCGTCCCGCCAAGTGGTCAGTGCCCGCGGGCACTTGACGGCGAGCAGGTGACCGTCGGGCCGGCGAGCATGCCTCCGGTATAGAGGCTCTGGCCCCGGGGCATCCAGTACCCCAGCTTGGACACGACCGTCGTGCAGGCGTCCGCGAGCCGGGCCCGGACGACGACCGTGGAGGGCCTGCCCGGCTGGAGGTCGGTGAGGGCGCAGTCCAGGGCGTACATGCTGCGGGCGCCCGACGGATAGCGGCCGACGAGCGGATTGACGCAGCGCGGGTCGGCCGTCGTCAGCTCCACCCCCGAGGTCTCCTCGCCGATGAGCCCGAAGCGGGCGCTTCCGTCCCCCTCGTCGCTGTCGCGGGAGACGGTGTACGTCAGCGTCGTGGTCGTGTTCGGCCGCAAAGCGTGCTGGTCGGCCTCGATGCGATGGGTGGCGACGGGCTTCGGGTCGGTGAGGGTCAGGGTGGCGCGGACCGTGCCGCGCAGGTCGACGCCGGCGGGCGACGAACGGACGTGCACGGTGCCGCTGACCTCGTACGTGCCCGGGCCGGGGTTCTCCCTGCCGCCCGGAAGCGGGCCGGTGGCGACGGTCCTGCCGTCGCGCCGCAGGGTCCAGGTGCCGGACGTCCGGCAGGTGTACCGGACGGAGGAGCCGGCCCGCCCGCAGGTGGCCGGTGCCGACAGGGACGTACCGGCACCCCCGCCGGTGGCGCACAGGCTGACGGAGGCACGTTGCCCGCCCTCGCCCTTCAGGGTGCCCGCGGCGGCGCAGAGCATGGCCGGCGGGGGCGGGTCGGGTGCCAGGGTCGGGTGTGCGGCTCCCGACGGCCGGCCCACGGCGGTCCAGCCCGCTGCGGCCAGAACCGCCGCCGCGGTCAGCACCAGGGTCGTCCTGCGAGGCGTGGGGTGGGGCGGCATCGACTCCTCCTCCGGCTCCGGGGCGCCAACGGCCGGACGTACATCGGTCGCGTGCGCCCAGATGTGGTCGCATGCGGTCGAATGTGGTCGCACGCGTCGAGGAGAGGATGCGGGAGGCGCCGACGGCCGGGCCGTTCCCACGCCGGGCGGGACGGGTCAGGGCCGGTACGCGTCGCCCGGATGGGCCAGGTCGTAGGGGCGCAGGTACGGAGTGGGACGGTACGCGGTGTAGCGGGCCGGAGTCGTCGGATCGGCCTGTGCCGCCCGTGAGTTGAGGGAGTCGGCGCCCGTGTCGCCCCATCGGCCCGTGTCGACCCGGTGTTCCAGCGTGTCCAGGGCGGCGACCTGTTCGGCGGGGCTGAACGTGCAGTGACCGGCGTTGCCGACGTACGCCTGGCGCAGCAGCGGGCGCGAACCGGCGGCCGTGGCGGCGCGCAGGTAGGCGCTCTCGGTCTGCACGGGGACGAGGGCGTCGCCGGTGGTGTGGATGCTGAGCTGAGGTTTCGTCAGCCGGCCGGTGAAGGTGCTGGTCCGGCTCATCCAGTCGACCGCGTTCTTGTCGGCCTTGACGCGCGGGGCGGTGTTGAGTGCCCTGAGGTCGGCCTTCAGGGAGCGCCCGGCCGCCTTGTAGAGGCCCTTGACCTCCTTGTACGCCGAGGACGTGCGCAACAGCTTCGCGTAGTCGACGCCCGTGTTCCAGGACGAGTTGCCGCCCGCCAGCACCTCCGTGTCCTGACGCCAGCTGAACGCCGCGGTCGCGAGCAGGCCCTGGACGGCCGTGTACTGGTTGGCCTGCTGGGCGTTCCAGTCGTCGGGAGCGGGGCGGGGCTGGGAGGGGTCGTTCCAGCCGGGGATGTTGTGCAGGGCCGCCGCGAGGGCGATCCGGGCACGGCCGTCCGCGGAGGTCTGGGCCTGCGTGACGACGCCGGCCAGGCCGGCGGCGGCGGTCGTGGCGGCCGCCTGGTCCTGGAAGCCGGCCAGCGGAATCGAGGCGTCGGGTGCCAGGAGGGTCTTGAGGGCGAAGACCGGATCGAGCGTGTTGTTCCAGTTGGCGACGCCGCCCTGGACCAGCCCGCAGACGGACAGCGATCCGTCGATCCGGTCGCCGTGGCGCTCGGCGATCCTCGTGGTGACGAACCCCCCGTACGACTGGCCCCAGGCGAGGGTCCGCCGGGCCGTCCCGAACCGCTCGGTGAACGCGTCGAGCGTCGCCAACTGGTCCGGCACCGCGTGCTCCACCGCCCAGCCCGTGGTGGCGTACGAGGAACCGACCAGCGCGTAGCCGGCTTTGAGGAGGAGCGCGCGGGTGGCGGGGT
>NZ_JAPWHT010001048.1:0-505 GCF_027270795.1 Streptomyces sp. ActVer | reverse complement strand
ACCCATGGACACCGTCCGCGGTGCCCGGCCCGCCCGCGGCCCAGGCCGCCCGGCCTCAGACGCAGGCCCCCGCACCGGCGGCTGCGTACGCCTCCCCTCCGCCCAGTGGTGGCCCCGATCCCCGCATGCTGTGGCCGAACATCCTGGAGGCGGTGAAGAACCGTCGCCGCTTCACCTGGATCCTGCTCAGCCAGAACGCGCAGGTGACCGGCTTCGACGGCACGACCCTCCAGATCGGTTTCGTCAACGCGGGCGCTCGGGACAACTTCGCGAGCAGCGGCAGCGAAGAGGTGCTGAAGCAGGCGCTGACCGAGCTGTTCAACGTGCACTGGAAGGTCGAGGCGGTCGTCGACCCGTCCGGCGGTTCGGCACCGGCGCCCGCGCCCGGCCCCGGGTCCGGTTACGGCGGTGGTTACGGGGCTGGGGGCGCCCCGGCTCCGGCGGCGCCGCGCCCCGCCCCGCAGCAGCAGCCGGCGGCTCCGGCTCCCCGGCCGGCCTCCTCGGC
>NZ_JAPWHT010000104.1:0-26945 GCF_027270795.1 Streptomyces sp. ActVer | reverse complement strand
GCTGCGCGCGGTGGCCGCGGGAACGGTGTCGCCCGGTACCGCGGACCCGGACGCCACAACGGTCTCCGCGGCCGGTCGCACGGCCCACGACCTCGCCGAGGACTGGGCCGCCGGACGCCCGGTCGACTGGGGGGCGGGCTCCGCTCCGGCGCCCTGGGACTTCCCTCCCCCGTCCTTCTCCCTCACGGAACACGACTTCGACCGGCTGCCCGAGAAGCCTCGCGAGGTCCCGGCCACCACACCCCGGCGGCTTCCCCGGGAGAACTGGCTGCACCAGCCGCACTGGGTCCGGCTGCGCCGTGCCGCCGTCGCGGACACCGGCGTGCCGGCCGGCCGCGCGTCCAGCGTGGTCGTCGTGGCGTCCGAGAACACTCCGCGGACAGCGCTCACGCCCTTCGAGGCGGTGGCATCGCGGGTGATACGGGTGCACCCGGCCGGCGCCTTCGCCCGCGGCGGACCGAACGCCTACGCCGTGGACCCCGCCGACCCGGCGTCTGTGCGCCGGCTCCTCGACGCGCTGTCCGAGGACGGTGTCCCCGCGTCCGCCGACACGGAGTGGGTGCACGCCCTGCCCCTCGACGTGACGGGGCCGGTCGGTCCCGGCACCCTGGAACACGCCCGTCACACCTGCCTGGACAGCACGGCCGCCCTGGCCCAGGCCCTTGCCGGGCGAAACGGCTCCCCCCGTGTGTGGTGGCTGTCGTACGGCGCCCGGCCCGTGACCGGCACGGTGGACAGACCCGAACTGGCGCTCCTGGCCGGGCCGGTCGAGGTCGCCCCTCAGGAGTCCGCCTTGACCGGCCACTGGCTCGACCTCCCCGACGCCGACCTCACCCGCTGGGCCGGACACGTGGCCTCGGTCATCGCCGGAGCACGTGAAACCGGTCATCCCGACGGACCGGATCTGCCGCGCCAGCTCGCGCTGCGGCAGGGCTACTGGTGGCGGCCGGGCACCGTACCCGTACCGGAACCGAAGGGAACACAGTCCCTCGTGCCGGCCGGAGCGGACACGGTCCACCTGGTGCTCGGCGGCACGGGCGGCATCGGCCGCGCCATCGCCGCCTGGCTGCTCGAACACACCCGCGGTCGCGTCCTGCTGCTGTCGAGAATCCCGCGGCTGCCCGAGAAGTTGAACGGATGGTCCCACCGCATCGGCCTCGTCCCGGCGGATCTCGCGACCATGCCCGTCCACGATGTGGCGGCGGCCGTCGCCGCCCACACGTCACGGCTGGACGGCGTCATCCACGCGGCCGGTCTCGGACACGGCGCGCTGCTCGTACGACGTGACGCCACCGCGATGCGTGACGCCGCCGCGGTCCGCGAGCGGGGCGCACTCGTCGTCGAGCACCTGATCGGAGCCTTCCGCCCGGAGATCGCGGTGTACTGCTCCTCGATGTCCGCTCTGCTCGGCGGTGTCGGCCAGAGCGACTACGCGGCCGGCGCGAGTCTCCTCGACGGCTTCGCCCACCACCGGGCCACCGGGACGGAGACGACGGTCCGGATCGGCATCGACTGGGACATCTGGAGCGAGACCGGAATGGCGACCCGGGTCGTCAACCCGGACAGCCGCCATCAGGCCCACCTCGCGGTCGGCCTGACCGTCGAGGAGGGCAAAGCGGTCTTCGAGCATGCCCTGGCCCTGCAACTGCCTCAACTCCTCGTGTCCACCACCGACATCGACGTCTCCCAGGCCTTCTACGCTCCGACCGGGATGGCGGCCCCGTCCTCGCGCTCCGGACCGGTGCACCCGACGGGCACAGAGGAGGAAGCCTCCGACGCCGGCGGTTCCGGAGAGCGGGCGGACATCATGGCCCGGGTGATCCAGGATCTGCTGGGCGTGGCCGAACTGGACCCCGAGGACTCCCTCTACGACCTGGGCGCCGACTCGCTGACCCTGATCAGCCTGATCGCCCGGATCGAGGACGACTACGGCGTCGAGTTCGACCTGGCCTCCTTCAGCCACCGCGTCAGCCTCACGGAGATCCTCAAGCACATCGAGGCGGCCCTCACCTCCGCCGAGCCCACCACCGAGGCGGCCGGGGGCACCTCCCGGGTCGTCCTCGACATCTGGCAGGAGGGAACCGGTCCGGCCGTCCTGTGCCTGGTGCATCCCGTGGGCGGAGACATCCAGGCGTACCGCTCCCTGGTGGCAGCGCTCGGCCCCGCGCCGACGGTGTGCCTCATCGCCGACCCGGCACTCCGCGACGCCGGGATGCCCGCGTGGTCACTGACCGAGCAGGCCCGTCACTACGACGCGGAGCTACGTGAGCGCTTCGGCGGACCGGACCGCCGGCTTCACCTGGCCGGATGGTCCTACGGCGCCCGTGTGGCGATGGAGATGGCGGGCCTCGCCGAGTCGGCCGGCCGGCCACTGGAGGCGCTCTACCTTCTGGATCCGCCACCGCCCGAGGCCGAAGCACTGGTCGCCGCCTACGACGAGGCTCACCTGGACAGGGTGTTCGCCGCCGAACTAGGCGCCGGCGCCTCCTCGTTGCCGACCGAGCACGCACAGGCGTACGCCGAGAGGCTGGCCCGCTGCTGCCGCGCGAACCTGCACAGCCTCGGGGAACACCGCGTACGGCCGCTCGTCTCCGTCCGCACGTATCTGTGGCTGGCCGAACACCCCACGGCGGGCATGCCCACCCCCGCGGACCCTCAGGAGCCGGACCGGCAGTGGAACACCTGCCTGCCTCCGTCCGCCGTACGCAGGTATCTGCCCACGGACCACTACGGCATCGTCGCGGCACCCCACGTGGACACGGTGGCCGAGACCATCAGGGCGACGCTGGCGTCCCCGGGTGCCGGCGCCCGCGGAACCGCTGACCTGTAACCCCACCCCGCCTCTGGAGGTTGACATGGAGTCATACGAACTCGAAGCGCTGGAAGCAGTGACCACTCGTCCCGCGTACCCCTACCGCACGCTCACCGTCGAGCGGATCACTCCCGTTCTGGGAGCGGAGGTCTCAGGCGTCGACCTGTCGCAGGAGATCCCGGCAGAGCAACTGGAAGAGATACGGGCCGCCTTCCGCGACCACCACGTCCTCGTCTTCCGCGATCAGACGATCACCGCCGAGCATCACAGGCGCTTCGCCGCCGCCTTCGGCGAACTGCGCCCCGTCAACCCGCCGCCGCCCGAGGGCGATCCCTACATCCTGGAGATCCGCACGACGTCGGCCGCGGCGAACGTGGCGGGCAACGGCTGGCACGCGGACGGCACCGCCGACGCCGAACCGTCCCTGGGGTCGATGCTCTACATCACCGAGACCCCCGAGCCGGGATGCGGCGGGGACACCCTCTTCGCCAACATGCACCTCGCCTACGCCATGCTCTCACCGGCGATGCGCGCCCTGCTGGACCCGCTGACCGCGATACACGACGGCGCGCAGGCCCTGGCGGGGTACGCGCTGCCCGCGGACTACGTCATCCCCAAGAGCGAACACCCCCTCGTCGCCCGGCATCCCGAGACCGACCGCAAACTGCTGTACGTCAACAAGGCCTACACCAGCCGCATCCCGCAGCTCTCCCCCGACGAGAGCCGGGCCCTGCTCGACGTGCTCTTCGACATCATCGCCCGCAGGCCGGTCCTGCACTGCCGCGTCCGCTGGACCCCGGGCACGCTCGTCTTCTGGGACAACCGGTGCGTCCAGCACCACGCGACGTACGACTACTACCCCTACGCCCGCTACGGCCAGCGCATAGCCATCAACGGCGGCCCCATCAAGGGCTGATGTCCTGAAGGGGTGCGGCGTCGTGCACGGTCCTCGGTCCCGCGTACGACGCCTCACCGCGCTGCGTGAGGTCAGTGCCGTTCCGGATCGACCAAAGCCGAGGGCATGATCCGGACCACACCCGGGCCGGATCCTGGCCACCTCCCTTTGCATTCCGCCTTTACGCTGGTCAGATCCCACATCGACGCTCGATACCCGGCGGCGGAGATCCTCCCCCAGACGCGATGCCCACGGCTGGGACACGTTCCGGTGGTTCAGCCTGGCCTTGCAGTAGGCGGAGTCCAGGAACACGCAGGGAAAGACGGTGAGCTCCAGCGGCCGTTCCTTGACCGCGGTCAGTTCGGCATCAAGGCCGCCGCAGATCCGCGACACCTCGGACTTGGAGATCCCCGTGTCGACGCCTGTCTGCATTTCGCCCCTTCGGCGCACGCCAGGACACGGTCCGCCTGCCTCAGGAGCACAGCCCCTCACCCAGGCGCGAGGCCCAACCCTGACCGCGAAAGACCCCACCTCGGCGGATCGAGCACGACTACCACGAGATGTGACAGGCCCTGGGTACGGCCCACTTCGAGGGCCGTACGTGGAACGGCTGACACCACTGCGTCACCCTCGTCTCAGCCGCCCACGCCTACTGCACACTCCAGGAACTGGCCCAGGCCCCAGGAGAAGCGGCGCTGGCCCGACCCTCTACCGGGTCGTCCGCGAGATGCAGTTCTCCTCGCCGTCTGGACCGGCGCCTGCCACACCTGCCACCGCGGCATACCCACGGCGATACCAACCTGACCAATGTCACGTACCGTGCGGCTGACGCCGACTTGCACGGCCAGGCCGTTGAAGACCTTGTCGAAGTCGGGGCCCGCGGAGACCCGGCCGCGGGTGGGCTTCAAGCCCGAAGAGGCCGCCGTAGGCAGCCGGGACGCGGCTCGAACCGGCGGCGACGGCGTCTGCGATCGGGACCACTCCTGCTACAACGGCAGCGTCCGCTCCCCTCCCGCTGGACCCGCGCGTGTGCGCTGCGTGTCCACAGGTTGCGGGTCGCGCCGTCAGCACTGCGTCGTGCTGTTGCAGGCCATCTCCGGTGTCGCGGTACGCCCGCACGTCGCGAGGCCGGCGCGTCGGCAGCGGCCCGGAAGCTGGAACGCTTCAGATGCCACCCACCCTGTGGTGCCTCAGGTCTGGTTCTCCCCACCGTCGACGTAGACGTTCGCGCCGACGACGTAGCTGCTCTGGTCCCCGGCCAGGAAGGCCACGACCGAGGCGGCCTCCTCGGGCCGGCCCATGCGCCCCTTGGGCACGGTCGCGGCGACCTGCTCCTTGATGGCCCGGGCGGTCTCCTCGTCGCCGAAGGCAGCGGTGCCCCCGGGGGTCTCGATCCATGCCGGCGAGACCACGTTGACCCGGATGCCACGGCCCTTGAGCTCGGCGGACCACGTCCGCGCGAAGGACCGGACGGCCGCCTTCGACGCCGCGTACGCGCCGAACGCCTCCATTCCGCGGTCAGCGGCCGTCGAACCGACCAGGACGATCGAGGCTCCGTCGTTGAGCAGTGGCAACGCCTTCTGCACGGTGAACAGCGTGCCTCGGGTGTTGACCGCGAAGGTCTGGTCGAAGTGCTCCTCGGTGGTCTGTTCCAGCGTCATGAACGAGCCGATCGCCGCGTTCGCCACGAGCACGTCCAAATTCTGGCCTCGCGCCCGGACCGACTCGTAGAGCCGGTCCAGGTCCTCCGGCTTCCCGATGTCGCCGACGATCGCGGTGGCCCGGTCCGCTCCGATGGTCTTGACGGCGGCCGCCAGCTCGGCCTCTCGTCGCCCGGTGACGAACACGTACGCGCCCTCGTCCGCCAGCCGTATGGCGGTGGCCAGACCGATACCGCTGCTGCCCCCGGTGACCACCGCCGTCTTGCCTTCCAGCTGTCCCATGTGGGTGTCTCCATCACTTTCTCGTTGCCGATGCTTCGACATCGATAGTCCAGGAGATCGCGGATACTATCCATGATGCATGGTCCACATTTCTTTACGTATCGTCCAGGAGGTGTCGTCGGTGCTCGGGTTCCGGGATCCAGTGGCTGACGCGATCAGCCTGCTCCGGCCCCGCACGGTGATCGGGCCCAGTCTCCGGGCCGCGGGAGAGTGGGCCTTGCGCTTCGACACGTTCTTGCACGTGCGGATCGGGGGCCTCGTGCGCGGCACGTGCCGACTGATCCTCGACGGGCACGAGTCGGTGCTCCTGCATGAGGGTGACACCTTCATGCTGGGCAACCCGCCGCCCTACGTGCTGGCCAGCACGCTCGACGCGAGCCCGCGCCCTGCGGAGCAGGTGTGGGCGGGCGCCCAGGACGGGTTCGCGCGGATCGGCCCGGAGTCCGAGGAGGACCTCTACCTCTGCATCGGGCACATCGGGTTCGACGACAAGAACGCGGCCCTCCTGACCGATCTTCTGCCGCCGCTCGTGATCGTCCGCGTGGACGATCCTCATGGCGGGCGGCTCGCGCAGCTGATCGACCTCCTGGCCACCGAGGTCGGGGTCGCCGCCGCCGGCGGCCCGCTGGTGCAGAACCACCTCGCGCAGATCCTGCTCGTGCACATGCTGCGTGCCCACGCCGGTCAGACAGACCGGCCCACCGGGTGGCTGAGCGCCCTGAACGAGGACGGCATCGGTGCCGCCCTGCGCGCCGTGCACGCGGACGTGGCCCACTCCTGGAGCCTCAAGGAGCTCGCCGGGATCAGCCACATGTCGCGTTCCGCGTTCGCCCAGGCCTTCAAGAGCCACGTCGGCGTCCCCCCGTTGGAGTACCTGATCCAATGGCGCATGCACCTCGCGCGCGACGCCCTCGCCCGCGACACCCTGTCGATCTCCGAGCTCGCACGGGCCACGGGCTACCAGTCCGAGAGCGCGTTCAGCACCGCCTTCCGCCGCGTGGTCGGCTCATCGCCCGCACAGTTCCGGAACCAGGCACGGCAGCCGGCGCACTCGGACGCGAACGGAAGCTGAAGGAGGCGTCCTGTGCCAGCAGCGAGCTCGCCGAGCGAGTTCGGCTCGCTACGACGAGCGGCTCGCGGAGATCGGCGCGACGTGCAGGGGCTGCCCGCGTCACCCTGCCAGCCCACCCGGTCCAGGTCACCGGCCGCCCGTCCCCGGGTGCGTCGAGCGTGATGGTGACCGTGCGCGCCGACCGGCAGGCCACGCACCGCTCCTCGACGAGCGGGCGCGCGGTCGCATTTCGATGCGCTCCTCGCCGCTGCAGGACCGACCGCAGCAGCGTCAATTTGAAGATCATTTACGGGAGCCCTTAGGGGGCAGGAAGTCCCACGTCGCGGTCAAGGTCATGCGCTCCGTTGCCGATTCATCGTGCATGGTCAACCAACGCCAGGCTGTCGTGATCGTGCACGGGATGGGTGAGCAGCGGCCCTTGGACGCCCTCACGAAGTTCATTCGGGCGGGACTGCCGCCGGTGAGTCCGGGGAACTGGAAGTTCTACTCCAAGCGGGACGTCGCGTCCGAGTCGTTCGAATCCCGTCGGTTCCTCGCGCCCGCCGACGGTGACCGTCCGCAGACGGAGTTCTTCGAGTACCACTGGGCGCACCTGATGCAGGGGAACCGGATGTCGGACATGCTGCCGACGTTCCTCAAGCTGATCCGCCGGCTGCCGCCGAAGGGGCTCGGGTTCGCGTGGCTCGCCAGTTGGGTCCTCTTGGGTTTGGCGGGGTGGGGGATCTTCGTCCTCGATATTCCCTTCGAAGACGAGAAGTCGGCTGTTGAGAATCTTCTGAACATCGCGTTCACCGTGCTGGGGACGGGCACCTTCGGTGTGGTGCTGCTCTTTTTCGCCACCGGGTTCGGGCCCTCGTTCATCACCAACAGTTTTGTTGACGTCGTGCGCTATCTCGACACCTCGCCCCGGTCGTACGCGGTGCGGCGGGACATCCGCGAGGGGATGGTGGAGTTGTTGCGGCGGCTGCAAGAGGCGGAGATCGGCGGCGAGCCCCGGTATGAGCGGGTGATCGTCGTCGCACACAGTCTGGGGGCCTACATCGCTTACGACGGAATCACCACGCTCTGGGGCATGACCAGGAATGCCCTCGCCCCGGACTCGCCGTCGCTGCTCACGCTCGAAGCGGCGGCCGCCGGGATGCCGGGGCGGGAAGAGGCGCGGACCCCCACCCCCCGTGAGACGACCGTCTACCGCGAGGCGCAGTGGGGGCTGTGGACCGATCTTCGCGCCCAGGGAAGCCAGTGGCGGATCACTGATCTCATCAGCTGCGGCACGCCCATGTGCTTCGCCGAGCGGCTCTACACGAAGAACAAGGGCGATTTCGAGGCACGCGTCGCCCGCCGCGAGATCGTCACCTGCCCGCCCCTCCCGCAGGAGGAACTCGGGCCTGGTGACACACCGCTCTCCTTCAGTTGGAACGGCAAGGCCGTGCTCAACGACTGGTCACCCTTCGCCGTCGTGCGCTGGACGAATCTGTACTTCCCCT
The DNA here is from genome assembly GCF_027270795.1 of Streptomyces sp. ActVer. Classification (NCBI taxonomy): domain Bacteria; kingdom Bacillati; phylum Actinomycetota; class Actinomycetes; order Kitasatosporales; family Streptomycetaceae; genus Streptomyces; species Streptomyces sp. ActVer. Next base: position 18,736 of record NZ_JAPWHT010000104.1, on the reverse strand, counting down.
ACATCCCCTCGTTCTGCGGATTCCTGGGTGACTGGTTCGGCGGGCCGCTGGGGCGGCTGTTCGGCAGTGGAGTCCATGACGTCCCGGTGCGAGGGAACAAGCCCTGGCGTCTCGTCCCCGGCTGGGCACACTCCTGCTACTTCAACTTCCCGGACACCCGCGGCGACGACTCCGTGACCAGACACCTCGCCGACGCCCTCGACCTCACCGCGACTCTCCCCGACTAAAAGCGTGTTGCACAAGCCTGTGTTCGGACAGGTCAGAGTCCGTGATGCGGGGCTGTCTGCTCATGATGCGAGGGCAAGGTTGTGTATGTCGACGACGGCCTGGACTGCGTGATGGAGGCCGCCACCTTCGGCATCATCATCGACTCGGTCGGCCCGGACTTCGGTATCGAGCCCCTGCTCGACACCATCGCCAGTTCCACGACACTGGGCACCTTCGTCAGCGAACAGACCCCGCTGGTCTGGCCCGCCGGCCACGACCTGCGTCGCATCCCCATCAAAGACCCGACCCCGCTCTACCCCCACTCACTGATCTGGCGCACCGACAACCCTCACCCCTCCCTGTCCGCCCTGCGTCGCCATCTCACGTCCGCCTGTCCCGGCCGCCCCGACAGCGGCATCTGGGTACCGGGGTGGAGCCGCCCCCTGCAGCCTGAACGTGTCTGACCACCACCCGCAGGCCGCAGGGACAAGGAGATTGCCGAACCGGCGTGTACGACAGAAGGCCGACCTCCGTCATAGGCTGAATCTCGCTCGTGAGGGACAGGAGGTTGAGGTGGCCGAAACGGCTGTGACCGGGACGACGGTGGCCGAGGTGATGGCCGAGCTGGCCGCGCTCGAGGACCCAAAAGCACGCGCAGTGAACGAGAAACACGGTGACGATCACGGTGTGAACCTCAGCAGGCTGCGTGCGCTCGCGAAGCGGCTCAAGACACAGCAGGAACTCGCGCGCCACCTCTGGGATACGGGTGATACCGCGGCGAGACTGCTGGCACTCCTGATCTGCCGCCCGAAGGCGTTCGAGCGCGACGAGTTGGACGTCATGTTGCGCGAGGCGCGCACCCCCAAGGTGCACGACTGGCTCGTGAACTACGTCGTCAAGAAGAACCCGCACTCCGAAGAGCTGCGCCTGGCCTGGTTCGCCGATCCGGATCCAGTGGTCGCGAGTGCCGGTTGGGCACTGACCACCGAACGCGTGGCGAAGAAGCCCGAGGCACTCGACCTCGTAGCACTGCTCGATGTCATCGAGGCGGAGATGACGGACGCGCCGGATCGCCTGCAGTGGGCGATGAACCACTGCCTGGCCCAGATCGGGATCGAGCACACTGAGCACCGCACCCGTGCGATCGACATCGGTGAGCGCCTGGAGGTGCTCAAGGACTACCCGACCTCCCCGGGCTGCACTTCTCCGTTCGCGCCCATCTGGATCACCGAGATGGTGCGCCGGCAGCAGGACAAGTAGGAAGGTCCGCGCTACCTGCCGCAACTCGTTCCGAATGCGGGACCCGATACCGGCCGGTCGTGAGAGACCTCATGTCGCCTACGGCTGGAGAGCAGGCAGGGCTGCCCAGTTGAGGTTCTTGTCGGCGTCCGCCTGGGCCACCAAGGCGGTGAACACCCGCTCCCAGGTGCCGTCGACGGCCCGCATCCGCAGCCGGTTGTAGACGCCTCGCCGGTTGCCGTATGTCTCCGGCAGGTACACCCATTGGATACCGGTCCGGAACTTGAAGGCGATCGCGTCGGTCACCTCTCGATCACTGTCAGCGGCTGCCTCGCTTCGGCGTCCGGTCCGGAAGCAGCGGCTCGACCCGCGCCCACTACGCGTCAGTCAACAGCACACCTGGACCACAACGTTCGGCTGATCGAATCGAAACTGCCTGGTGGCAGGCCCTCGGCAATGAAGAACCGGTGAAGACTGCGTGATCCGGGCAGAGACCCGGCCCGGCTTCCCTTGGGAGGATGCCCCCGCTGCACTCCGCGACTACGACACAAGGTGGTTCTCTCCGTGAGACTGACCCGCGTGACCCTCGCCGTGGCCGCCGGCGCCCTCGCTCCGGCCCTGCTGCTCTCCACTCCCTCCTTGGCCGGCGCCGCGACACCGTCGCCTGCCGCCGTGGTGGCAGCGGACGCGGGCTCTCCCTACGACGAGATGGACGCGGACGACCTGCGCATCGCGATCCTCCGCATCCTGGCCGACCCCGACAACGGCAAGCGCGTGACCCGAGAGGCCAACGAACTCCTCGACACCGGCACCGTGGAGGAGATGCGCGCCTGGCTCGAGACCGGCTACCGTCTCGCTCAGGCCGAGGACGACCGCGTCGCCATCGCCAGGATCCTGGCCGACCCCGACAGCGGCAAGGCCGTCGTCCGTGAGGCCAACGAAGCCCTCGACGACGGCAGCCCCGAGGTCGTGCGCGAATTCCTCGAAACCGGCCTGCGTCTCGCTCAGGCCGAGGACGACCGTGTAGCCATCGCGCGGATACTGGCCGATCCCAACATCAGCGACGCCCTGCGCGCGGCGGCGAACGCGGCCCTGGACGACAACACCCCGGAAGCACTGCGCCACTTCCTTGAGGTCGGCCAGTACGAGGTCGACGGCTAGAGCCTGCCGTTGGAAGTCGTCTCATGCTGCCGTTGGATAGCCTGCCGGCGTGGGAATCGAACTGAACACTGACGGCTGGCTGGAAGAAACTCGGGCGTCCTACGACACCGTCGCCGCCAGCTACGCGGACCAGCTGCGCAACCTGCTGGATGAAACGCCCTATGAGCGCGCGGCCCTGGCACAGTTCGCCGACCAGGTACGCACCAGCGGCGGGGGCCCGGTCGCGGACGTGGGATGCGGGCCGGGGAGGATCACCGCCCGCTTGCGTGAACTGGGCGTGGACGCGTTCGGGATCGATCTGTCGCCCGGGATGATCGAGGTGGCTCGGCGCGATCACCCCGGCCTGCGGTTCGAGCTCGGCTCGATGACCGACCTCGACCTTGCCGATGGCTCGATGGCCGGCCTCGTCGCTTGGTACTCACTGATCCATGTGCCCGACGACGAGGTCCGCTCGGTCTTCGCGCACTTCAAGCGAGTGGTCCGGCCCGGTGGCCCGCTGCTGCTCGGCTTCCACGTCGGTGATGAGTCGCAGCTCAAGACGGAGGGCTATGGCGGCCACCCGATGAAGCTCTACGTCCATCGTCGTCAGCAAAGCCGCATGGCTGCCTGGCTCAACGAAGCCGGCTTCACCGTCGAGGCACACAGGACTCTCACCTCGGCCGAGAGCACCCTCGGGGGAATCGTTCTCGCACGCCGCGAGCCCGAATCCAAGTAGGCCACAGACCGTTCAACGACCCAGCGTGGCCTCCAAATTGCGCCGGGGCTCGATCTCTCGACGTGCCAGGCGACGGATCGACGGGTCGACGGGTGAATCCTCGGTCGCGAAGCCTTGCCGCATGTGACAACAGCCCTACGCCTGGCCCCCCATGACGTTTGCTCGGTTTGCGTCATCGCGGCGCACGCCGTGAGCCGATCGGCTGTACGTCCTGGAGGTCCCGGCTCGCAGGCCCGGACATCGCCCGGGCCTGCGACCTCGCCTGCCCGTGGAGTTCCGGCGTCGTCGAAGAGCACGTGAACCGGGCGATGGTGCTCGAGAGGGCCATGGATGGCCGGGCCTCGTTCGAACTGCTCCGAACCCGCGTCCTCACCCACCATGAGTGTCACTCAACGGCGGAGGCACTTCGGCGCCGGGGTCCGGGTCAGCTGACCAACTCGGCGCGGTGCGCCGCGAAATAGTCGGTGATGGTGGTGGCCGGCCGGCCGGTGAGCCGTTGGACCGTGTGGGTGGTGATGTCGTACCAGCCATCGCGTTTTGCGATGCCGGCGGCGCTCCAGGCGTGAGCGAAGTGCTCGGGGAACCCCTGGTCCAGGAGCCGCTGGGGGTGTTCGGCGTCGGCGACCTCTTCGTAGCGTACGCGGCGTCCGGTGGCCTCGGTCAGCGCGACGGCGACGTCGGCGTCGGTCACTGCTTCGGGCCCGGTGACTTCGAGGATCTCTCCCTGACTGCCGCCCTCGGCCAGGACGGCGGCGGCCACTGCGGCGCTGTCGTCGCGGGTGATGTGGCCAATGCGTCCGTCTCGGCTGTTGCTGGGCAGGACTCCGGTGGCCACGGCCCTGGGGGCCGCCCCGACCAGGGTCAGCATCTCGACCCGTACGTTGAAGCGCAGCACAGTGAAGGGCAATCCGGATTCCGCCAGCAGCCGTTCGGTGGCCCCGTAATCGGGGACGAGGGGATTGGGGTGGCCCGGGTCGCCGGCGCGAGTGATGGAGGTGAAGAGGACGTGGCCCACGCCCGCCTTCGCGGCTGCGTCGATCGCTTGAGCGTGCTTGGGCAGCCGGTCGTCGGTGCCGATGCTGATGATCAGCAGCCGTTCCACACCGTCGAGGGCCTGGACCAGTGCGTGCGGTTCGTCGAAGTCGGCATGGCGGGTGCGCACACCCAAGTCGGCGCTCTTGTCCGGTGTGCGGGACAACGCCAGGACGCGGGCGGCGTCGGTGCGTTGAATGAGATGGCGGACGGTTGAGCTGCCCAGATTTCCCGAAGCTCCGCTTACTGCGATCAAGAGAGGCTCCTCTGCCGTATGTGTAGCCTGATGGTCAGTGATTGCGTGTTGGTCTCGTAAGAAGGCACATTGATGTCACCCCTCCACAAAGCTTCGGCAGACGAACCCGTCGTCGGCGTCACGGTGCCGGTCACGGTCGATAATCACCAGATGGGTCCGGCGACGGCGGTGCTGCGCCGGATCGGCGACAAGTGGAGCCCGGTCCTGCTGTCGCTTCTGGCGGAGCGCAGTTACGGCTTCAACGAGCTCGACCGGTCGGTCCAGGGCCTCAGCCGCCGCATGCTGGTTCGCACTCTGCGGTCGCTGGAACGCGAAGGGCTCATCAGCCGAACTCTTCATGCCGGCACGCCTCCACGGGCCGAGTACGCCCTGACCGACGGTCGTTCACTACGGGAACTGCTGAACACACTCGGACAATGGGCAGTCGCCCACGAGGCCGATGTACAGACGGCACGCGCCCGTTACGACGCCGCATACTGACCAGTTCGACATGTAGTCGCGCCGACACCGAATTCCGACTGTGAGCCTTTTCCAACGCCACGCTGATGCGTGGTGAAGGACGAGGACGGCGTTCACGACGTCGGTGATTCGGTTGGTGCTGCAGCGGAGCTTCCGCAGGAGGCGCCAGCTCTTGATGGTGGCCATGGCCCGCTCGCCGAGGCAGCGGAGTTGGCGTGGGTGGTGTTGTGGCGAGGCTTCCACCGCTTGAGGCGGCGGCCCCGAAACGGAACCCGGACGGATCCGCCGGCGCCTTGATACGCCTTGTCCGCCCAGCAGTTGAGCCCCGCATCGGCGAGGGCTTCGATGATCCCGTACTGCCGTGTGGCAGTCAGATCGTGAGTCGAGCCTGGCACAGCCGGCGAGGCCCAGTGGAATCGTCCGAAGGGATCGGTGAGGACCTGGACGTTCATGCCGTGGCGTTCATGTTTCCCGGAGCAGTACGGGGCCGTCGGCGGCGATGCGGTCGATCGGCAGCAAGGCGCCGTCGAGGATGACGAACGCCTTCGCCCGGATCGTCGTCATCGCCTCGTCCAGCGACGGGGCAAGGGCGGCCAAGGCTTCGACGGCTTCACGTATGTAGCGGTACACGGTCGCGATCCCGATGCCGAACCCGGCGGCGAGCTGGGCGTAAGTGTGTGTCACCGCACCGCAGGTGGGCCAGGGCGAGCAGGGTCTGACGTCCGGCAGGAAGGCGCCGCCACCGCGTTGCGATCTCCTGCTGCCGGGCTGTCAGCTGCCCGGTCACGAACCGCAAGGTACGGCTGGAAAGATCAATCGAGGACGGGCACGCAAGCACGCGAAGCTCCTGGCGGACCCGGGTGACCTTGGTCGAGAACCCGACAAACAGGAGCTTCGTCGTTGTGCAGGACAGTCCAACTCGCGGTCAGGCACCACCGGCTTGAAAAGGGCTCAGTGTCCCGTCGGCCTCCGCCGTGTCTACCTCGCCATCGTCTGTCCTCACTCGCTGCCTGTCACTGCTGCATTCTCGGGTCCTGGGTCGGGTCGGCATACATACGCGGGCAACCACGATCGATCGCATTGGTGCGGAGTTCGTAGTGCCAGGGTTCGTTCCTGTAGATCGGGCACAGCCCGTACTCGGCGCCATGTTTGGCCAGCCACGTCGTCGTATCGGAGTGCCCGAGGTCGACCGCGTCCCCCGATACGTGGGGAGACGTCGTTGCGGTGGCCACCCATCGGGCGGCTTCCTCTTCAGATCCGTACTTGGAGACCGCCTCACGAAAAAGCTGATTCTGGTACGCCGGGGAACGCCAACCGCTGTTCACGTATAACTCGACTCCGTTGTCCGCGGCGTCCGTTGCAGCCTGGCGGAGGGCCTTGAGTAGGTGTGGGCCGAGGTTGGCCACAGCTGGAATCTCGTCGTCGAAGACCGTCAAGCCGTCGGGGACGGCGCCATCTGCCTCGCCAAGGGCGCCACGGTGTTCAATGCGAAGAGTATTTGCGGGTGGTGCGGCCGATGAGGAAGACGATGACTGCGACACCAGGTAGCCGAGGACTGCGGTGATCGCTGCTATGACAACTACCAGGCCAGCGACAGGGAGTCGGCGAAACCGGCGGGTCGTTGTTCGTGCTGATGGTGCAGTTCGATTCATGCTGCCAAGTCAAGGCAGCATGCTGTTGCCAGCACGTATGTGGTTTTGGAGACGCCGATGATATGCGCCAACTCGTAGCATCAATATCATCCGTGTGCTGGTCGATGAGGGCGGACCATTTCTGGCAGAACCCATCTGCGAAGGCCTGCGCCTGGAATGGATCGTCGCCGACATCACAGGAGAGGCGGTGGGCCACCAAGACACGGTCAATATTTCTAGAGTGTCGCATTAGAGGCCTCTCAAGTACCCGAACACCGAGGCGGCTCAGGTCAGCTTCTTCCCCCGGTGGGACGATTTCGTCGCCAGGGTCGGCTCAGCCCCTATGAGGGCTGGGCCGAGTCACTTCCTGTCGAGCCTCCGGCTGCCCCAAGGTCTCTGCAGACGAATTGGCGACGGAGTCGATCCCGCCTATCGCTGCCCCGACGGCTCGGCCGGTCGATTCGGCGGAGCCTTGGCATTCTTGGCGGCGGCTGCCGCGACGGTTGCCAGGTCTTCGCCCGAGAAACCGGCGCGGCTCAGCACTGCCAGAGATTTGTTCGTTGCCAGCGTGCACAACGCCAGCTCTGCCGCCTCCTGATCATCGGCCCCCGCCGCCCGCAACGCCTGCTCCAGCATCGCCCGCAAACCGTCGATCATGGCGCGGACCATCGCCCGGCCCTCCGCGTCGAGGGCCGGGATCTGCGTTGCCGACACCGTGAGCAGGCAGCCGTCCGGGACCGTCGGGTCGGCGATGCGGTTCAGGGTGACCTGCAGGTAAGCCGCCACAACGGCGCCCGGGCTCGGGTGGGGGCCGGACAGTGCCTGGTCGTACAGCGGGTGGTAGGTCTGCGCGTACCGTTGGAGGCTTTTCCGGAAGAGGGCGCTCTTGTCGCCGAAGGTGCCGTAGAGCGAGCTCCGGCCCAGGCCCGTTCCCTCGGTCAGGCGGTCGATCGAGGCCTCCGAATAGCCCCAGCGCCAGAAGACGTGCATCGCGCGTCGTAGCGCCTCGTCCACGTCGAATTGCTTACGGCCCGCCATAGTTCGTCAGCCTACACATCTTGCACCGATCGTTTCAAGATGCGTATGGTCATCGGCATGACAAGTTGCACCGATCGTTCCATGATGAGTACGGCCGACGGCACGACAAGCTTGAGTTTGCTGCGGCTGCCCGACGGGTTCACCGACGTCTTCACCAGCCGGCTCGTGGAGGTGAACGGGCTGCGGCTGCATGCGGTCACCGGCGGGGACGGCCCGGCGCTGCTGCTGATCGGCGGGTGGCCCCAGACCTGGTACGCCTGGCGGGAGGTGATGCCCGCGCTCGCCCGCCGCCACACCGTCGTCGCCGTCGACTCGCGCGGGGCCGGGCTCTCCGACAAGCCCGACGACGGGTACGACGCCGGCACGCTGTCCGCCGATCTGGTCGCGTTGATGGCCGCGCTCGGGCACGACCGGTTCGACGTGGTCGGCCACGACATCGGCACGTGGACCGGATACGCCCTCGCCGCCGATCACCCCGAGCGGGTGGGCCGGCTCGCCATCCTCGAAGCAGTGATCCCCGGTCTCACGCCGTCCCCGCCGTTCTTCGGCCCGGCCGCGGTCAACCTGAAGCTATGGCAGTTCGGCTTCAACCGGCTCACCGACCTCAACGAGGAACTGGTCCGGGGACGGGAGCGGCTCTTCTTCGGCTGGCAGTTCGCCACCAGGGCCGCCACGCAGACGGCGATCCCCGCGTACGCCGTCGACGTCTACGTCGACGCGATCACCGCGGATCCTCGCGCGTTGCGGGCGAGCTTCGCGTACTACCGAGCGCTGGACGAGACGATCGCGCAGAACGAGCAGCGCAGAGAGACCCGGCTGACGCTGCCGGTGCTCGCCCTCGGCGGCGCGCTGTGGAGCGGCGCGAATGTCGCCCAGACGATGCGGCTGGCGGCCGACGACGTCACGGGGGTCGTCCTCGACGACTGCGGCCATTACCCGGCCGAGGAGCAGCCGACGCGGTTTGTCGAGATCCTGGAGGACTTCCTCGTGGCCAACCGGTAGCAGGCACGTCACACAGCTGAACTTCGCGAACGACGGGCGGAGCTTGGGCGGGCCTCCACGCCGCAGCATGGTGATCAGTTTCCCGAACTGCTTCGGACTCAGCCCGGAGTACGGCGCTATCCATGACGGCTCCGACGCCGTGATCACAGGCCCCACATGAAGACCATCTCAGTCGTGGGCCTGGTATCCCTGCACGGTCCAGACCTGCGGGCCCTGGATCTGTCGACCGAGGTCAGTAGAGCCAGCGGTCCAGGAGCCCTGGCCAGAGAAACCCCTCGTAGCCGTTGAAGGCCGCCGGGTCAATCTCCTTCAGCTCCTCGCCCAGCCGGTTCAGCTCGGCGAGGGCCCGCTCTTCCTCCTCTTCAGAGAGGTACTCCTCGGGGCCGTCCGGCTCGCCGAGAAGTTCTGAGGCTTTGACGCGACTGCCGTAACAGTGAAGGACGTTGAGCCACACGCCGACACCCGAGTTGGCGAACCATGCCTCCCCATCCGGCATGACGAAGTAGACCGCCCCGGTCTCCGGCTCGACGCCGAACGATGACCGCTCGGCCTGATCATCGGGGTCCGTCTGCTCGGTGAGAAGGTAGAGCGGGCCCCGGGACGTGAGCAGGGCTGGCTCAGCCTCGCTCTGCATCACGACTCGTTCGATGAGGCGAGGAGCTACCGGGATGCCCACCTCGACGAGCTGTTCCTTCATGAAGCCCGGGATCCGCCAGCCGGCCACAACGTCCCGTCCGGCTCGCGTGACATGCCCCAGGGCCCACGCGGTCAGCTGGTCGTACGTCGCCATCGAACGTTCCCATTCCGTCGGCTGTGGCCCTGACCCAATGAGCCGGTCCCAGGTCACGGCACGACCGCATCTGCGGGACAGCCCTTGAACCTGCTTCAGGCCTTGATTGGTGCGGCCGACCGGGCAGCCTGCTCGATCTTCGCGCAGAAGGCTGCACGGGCTTCCTCGTCGGTCTGCTTCTCGTGTTCGGCGCGCAACCCGGTCCGGCCGTCGAGGCCCTCACGCAGGATATCGGCGTGCCCTGCGTGCCGGAGGGACTCGGCGAGGACGTGGACCATGATGGCGAACAGGTTGGTGTTGGGATAAGGCTCCGGCCACCACGGCACGTGGCCGGGGGCGTCGAGGGGAAGCTCGTTGATCGTCGCGTCGGAGTGTTCCCACGTGCGCCGGCAGAACTCGATGATCTGATCGCGGGTCTCGTCCTCGGTCGCCCACAGATCGCTGCCGTCGTAGTCCTGCCACCGGGACAGCGGTTCCGGGGAAGGGCGGTCGAAGACCTCGCCGAAGTACCTGGCCTCGACGGTGGCCACGTGTTTGACCAGGCCGAGGAGGTTGGTCCCGGTCGCTGTCAAAGGTCGGCGGGCGTCGTATTCGGACAATCCGTCGAGTTTCCAGAGCAGCGCCTTGCGGTCCCGCCGCAGTCTCCCGTGCAGGTTGTCTTTCGCGAATTCATCGATCATGTGGCATGAGCCTGCCATGGGCTGCTGGTGGTCTCAAGATCCGTACGTGGTCCGCAATGACAGGCCGAGCCGAGGCCTGGCCATGGCCGCACCCGACCTGCCACAGGAAGCTCGCGAAACTTGCCACGTGAGACAGCCTCTTATTTCGGTTGCCTCCGGCATCCCTCTCCAGGCCCACACTCGGCTTGTCGTCGGCAATGGCCGCCTGGACTCAGGTGAAGCACCGGAGTTGGTCAGTTCCGGCTTGGTCGCCAAGACGGGGTCCTCGCCCGAACCCGCAGCCCGGCAGCGGCCCGGCTCCGTACTCCACGAGCGCGAACGTACCGTTCGGATGCTTCAGCACGTCATCGCGTACGGCGTCGGGGCTCAACCTGCGGGAACCGGCCCGCTGTCCGGATCACCAGGACCTCAAACGTCTCTTGCCAATGGGCAGGATCTGCGGCCACGCTCAGCACCCCAGTCGGCCGTCCCCGAGCCAAGGGCTGAGGAGTTCATCGGCCGCCGGGAGTAGGTCTTTCGCCTCATGCGCGCTTTGAGCCTGCTCGCTAGGGTCGGTGCTCATGCAGATCACGGGGATTGTTCGCCGCCAGGCGGCGGAGCGTAGGCGCGACACTCTGGAACGGCTCGTTGCCGAGCGGGATGTATGGGTTTCGACAGCACATCCTGATCACGGGCCGCACCAGGTGCCGTTGTGGTTCTTGTGGGATGGGCGAGCGGTGTGGATGTGCACCAGTGCTGCTTCCGCAACTGCGCGGAACGTCCGCGAGGGGCCGCGCGTGCGCCTGGCGCTGCCGGACACCTTCGATGTGGTGCTTCTCCAGGGCGAGGCGGAGTGTTTCCTGGACCAGGATGTCCCCGGAGACGCAGCGGAGGCGTTCGCCGCCAAGTTCGGGTGGGACCCGCGCGCGGAGGAGGGTTCCTTCTTGTATGTGCGCGTGGTGCCGAAGAGTGTGCGCGCTTGGCGCGGCGAGCCGGAACTACGCGGCAGAGTCATCATGCGCGACGGGACGTGGATGGAGTAGCGGCCGTCCCTGGCTGGCGCCCCTTTCTCTGCCCCCAATCAGCCCTGCGCGTCAGGGCCACACCGACGGTCCACCGACCGTCGACTCCTCGCCCGCTACCGGTCCCTCGACGGCACCCACGGCGCCCCGGCCGTCCCGGCACGGCGGGGGCCCGCCGCGAGTGCGGGGATCGAGGCGCCCGTGGGTTCGTGGTGAACAGGCGGGTTGCGCGGAGCCGTGACGTACGGCTGCCGGTGTTCCGGTCAGGGCAGGGTCAGGATGCGGGGGCCTTCTTCGGTGATGGCGATGGTGTGCTCGATGTGGGCTGCTCGGCTGCCGTCGGTGGTGCGGAGGGTCCAGCCGTCGAGTGCGGTGTAGTAGTCGTCGTGTCCGCCGGCCATGAGCATGGGTTCGATGGCGAGGGTCAGGCCGTGGCGGAGGCGGAAGCCGCGGCGGGGGCGTCCTCGATTGGGGACGTGGGGGTCCTCGTGCATGCTGCGGCCGATGCCGTGGCCGCCGAAGTCGGCAGGCATGCCACAGCGGGCCGCTGCGGCGATGGTGCCGATGGCGTGTGAGATGTCGCCGATGCGGTTGCCGGGGATGGCGGCGGCGATGCCGGCGTCGAGAGCACGCTGGGTGGCGTCGATCAGGGCCAGGTCCGCGGGCCGAGGTGTGCCGACGGTGAAGCTGACGGCGGCGTCTCCGGTCCAGCCGTCGAGTTCGGCGCCGCAGTCGATGCTGACCAGGTCGCCGTCACGCAGCCGGTAGTCGGTGGGGACTCCATGCGCCACGGCGTCGTTGACCGAGGTGCAGAGCACTGCTGGGAAGGGGGTGGGGGCGAAGGAGGGCTTGTAGCCCAGGAAGGGGGAGCTGGCCCCGGCTTTGGTCAGGACCGTGCGGGCCGCTTCGTCCAGTTCATGCAGGGATACCCCGACGCCTGCCGCTTCGCGGGCGGCCGCGAGGGCCTGGGCCACGATGCGCCCGGCTTCCCGCATTGCGTCCAGCGCCGTGTCGGTCTTGAACTCCACCATGTCCTGCGACTCCTCGTCTCACGCTTAGGTGACCTATTTTTATACCGGTATTAGTATCACGGTCACGGTGAGAACGCCTTTGACTCCGGGGGAACGGCAGCGCGGTAAACGCTTCAGCGCGTTGCTGCGCCAGGCGTGCGGGGCTCGCAGCATGCTGGAAGTGGCCGAGGCCGCAGGGGTGTAGGCGGAGAGGCTGCGCAAGATCGAGACAGCGCGTGGGTCCACACCGGCCTTGGCCCAGGCTCCCCCAGGTCAGCGGGAAGCAACGCCGGAGAGAACCCCCGGACCAGCGTTTCCTCGCAATGCCGGTCGCCGGTCGGGGTGGCGGTCTGGTTGCTGATCCGCAGGTGGAGGTTGTCGGGGTAAGCGTGCTGACCGCAGCGGTCCTGACTCACGTCAGTGCCAGGTGTCAGGCAACCGGGCGCTCAGTACGCGAGCGGCGCCAGGGGGCGCGGTCGCCGTGGCAGTTGACCCTGCCGCAGGGGCAACCTCGCAGCATGGTGGGCATGACTACGAGAACCAGTGCGATCGAGGTCACCGGACTGCGCAAGTCGTACGGATGCCACGAGGTGGTCGACGGAATCGACCTCACCGTTCCCGCCGGATCCGTCTACTCCCTGCTCGGGCCCAACGGGGCTGGCAAGACCACCACGGTCCGAATCCTGTCCACGTTGCTCCCCGCGGACGCCGGTGAGGCCCGGGTCGCCGGGTACGACGTATGCCGCGAGGCCGATCAGGTGCGCGCGTCGATCGGAGTGACCGGGCAGTTCTCCGCCGTGGACGAGTTGCTGACGGGGCGGGAGAACCTGCGGCTGATGGCCGACCTCGGCCACCTCGACCGGCGCCGCGCGCAGAGTGTGGTCGAGCGGCTGTTGGAGCGGTTCGACCTGGGCGATGCTGCCGACCGGCGCACGGCGACGTACTCCGGAGGCATGAAGCGGCGGCTGGACCTGGCGATGACCCTGGTCGCCGGACCGCGGCTGATTTTTCTCGACGAGCCGACGACCGGCCTCGACCCGCGCAGCAGACGTGAACTGGTGGCGGTCGTGCGGGAGTTGGTGGCCGACGGGGTGACCGTCTTCCTCACCACCCAGTACCTCGAGGAGGCCGACCAGCTCGCCGACCGGATCGGCGTGCTCGACGGGGGCCGACTGGTCGCCGAGGGCACCGCGGCCGAACTGAAGCGGCTGGTCCCCGGCGGTCGTATCGAGCTCCGGGCCGCCGACAGCGAGCAAGTGGCGGATCTGGCGCGCCGGTTGCCCGGGGCGAGCGCGAACGCCGAGGCACTCACCGTGACCCTGCCGCACGACGGCAGCCTCGCCGCACTGCGACGGCTGCTGGACGGGATCGACGACGACGCGGTCACCGGGCTCGCCGTGCACACCCCGGACCTGGACGACGCGTTCCTGGCCCTCACCGGCCACCCCACCACCGACAAGTCTTCCGAGGAGGTGCCGGTATGAGCACCGCGCGGTACGCCGTTCGTGACTCCGTGACCATGCTGCGTCGCAATCTGAAGCACATGGCCCGGTATCCGTCGATGACGGTGATGCTGATCGGGCAGCCGCTGCTGTTCCTGCTGCTGTTCGTCTACGTCTTCGGCGCGACCATGGGCGCCGGTCTACCGGGAGCCCCCGCAGGGGTCCGTGGCGACTACCTGACGTTCATCACTCCCGGAATCCTGGTCATGACGGTGGCCAGCGTGTCCATCGGCACAGCGGTCCTGGTCGCCACAGACATGACCAACGGGATCATCGACCGGTTCCGGACCATGGCCATCGCCAAGGTCTCGGTGCTCGGCGGCCGCGTGCTCGGTGCGATGATCCAGACCGCGCTCGCGCTCGCGGTGATCTTCGGAGTGGCGTTCCTGCTCGGTCTGGAGACCGCCGCCTCGGTGCTGCAGTGGTCGGGGCTGGTCGGACTGCTCGTGCTGCTGTCGTTCGCGATGACCTGGTTCACCGTGGCTCTGGGGCTGGCCAGCCCGGACGCGGAGACCGCGAGCAACCTGCCGATGATCTTCGTGCTGCTTCCGTTCGTGGGCAGCGGGTTCGTGCCGGCTGATGGACACGCTCGCGTTCGACACCGCGCCGCCGGCCCGTCGGCTGATCGAGCTGCTGAAGGAGCGAGGCTGGACCGGCTGGACCAAACTCGAGCGCGTGACCCCCGCACGGGGTGCTGCCGGACCACGACGGGAAGACACTGCGGTGCAGCGCTGGCACCGTGAGCGGTGACGGCGGGCGGGATCCAGGTTGCCGAAGGCCAGGTGGACGTCACCGAGACTGCTGAGCACATGGGCCTCTCCCCTACCGGCGCCGCACAGGTCTCGGGGCGTTCAACGAGCTGACCTCGTGCTGAGCGGGCTCCGGCCTTGACCAGGGCCACGAGGTGGGGTGCGTCCACAGTCCGTCGGCGCAGAACGAGGCGGCGATCAGCCGTGGATGGCGTTGAGGACGGCGGCAAGTTCTTCGGGCGCGCTGATCATGGCCATATGGCCCGTGTCGAGATCGATGACGTCGGGCCGAAGCAACGCAATGGATCGCTGCTGGAGTTCCTCGACGTAGCACTGGTCACGCGTGAGGTGCACGTACGTCCGGGGGATCACGCGGCCGTACCCGCTCAAGTTCACAGCTTCGCTCAGCAGGGCGGCCGAGTCGTCGGCCAGCCGGTTCAGTGTGGACGCAGCGGTCGCCTCGTCCATGTCGTTGCACAGCATTGCGGCCGCGCCCTCGCGAGTTTGGTGGTAGACGCCGTCGGCGATGGACTGCTCCACCAGCCCCCGCACTCCCGGATCGATCTGGTCAAGCACCCGGGAACCGTCCGCCGGCACCACGGCCGACACGAGGACGACATGGCGGATCCGGTCAGGTATGAGGTCCAGGACACGCGGGATCGTGACGCCCGCGAAGGAGTGACCGACCAGTACCACGTCGCGCAGATCCTTCGCTTCGACGTCCTCGCGGACCGCATCGGCGCAGTCCGCGAGAGTGACCGTGCCCAGGTCGACTTCAGCTCTGGTCCCGCGCCCCGGAAGGTCGACCGCCAGCGCTTCCGCACTCAGATGGGGGATCAGCTCGTCCCAACAGTTCGCGCCGAAGCTTGCCCCATGGATGAGAACAAACGCCATTACGTACCTCCTCGCCAACAACATCAACCGAACCATAATTGAATTCAGTTCTGCTGGGGAGGCCTGCGGCACAGTAAGGGAGTAAAAGCCAAGACGTGGATCGGTTGGGTTGTTCACGCCTCAAGGGTCTCGGGGCGTTCAACGAGCTGACCTCGTTCGGAGCAGGCGCCGACTCCGACCAGGGCCACGAGGTGGGGTGCGTTCACGGTCCGCCAGCGAGCCTGCGCAACTTCGACGAGCCAAGGACCATGGCAAGGGCCGCGACCGCGCTGCCGGCGCCCCGGTGACCTTGGTACGCAGCCGGACGGTGGCGAAGGTGGACTCGATCGGATTCGTACCAGGTATGAAATCTGTGGGCACTGCTGTCCGTGGCCGGGTGAGGCGCCGGCCCGGAGACGCTGCGGGAGTTCGCCGCAGTGCTGCGTCCGGATGACCAGGTGGCGCCGGAAGCGACCGAGTGGGACTCCCGAGGTGACGGAGTACATGGCGGGCAGAGGGACCACCAATTTCGCGATCGCCGTCCATGCCCTGTCCGGCTCAGGCCAACGCGCAGGCGGCTCACCGAAGTGGTCAACTGGCCGAACGACTCCGTACCTCTTCGCAAGGGAAGTCAGCTATGGCGATCGTCGTGGTTCTCGATATGCCGGGCATGACCCAGGCACAGTACGAGCAGAGCGCGGAGAAGGTCGCCGGCCGACCCGGCCCGGTCAAGAGCCCCGCCGACTGGCCGGTGTCCGGACTCATCTCGCACACTGCCGCGCCCACCGGCAACGGCTGGCTCGTCGTGGACGTCTGGGAGTCCGAGGAGGCATTCCAGCAGTTCGGCGAGACCCTCATCCCGATCCTGCGAGAACTCGGCCTCGATGGCGTGCAACCGCAGACCTACCCGGTGTTCAACGTGGTCACCCGCTGAAGGCTCTGCGACCACACGTCACAACAGCGGCCAGCAGGGGCCGACCTCGCCGCAACGGGCGGATCCACACCGGGAAATGGGCAACAGAGTCCCCCTGCTATGGTGCGCCGATGTCATCGATCAAGAAGTTCCAAGTCACCTTCGACTGTGCAGAACCTGAGCGCGTCGCTCGTTTTTGGTGCGAGGTGCTGGGGTATGTCGCGCCGGCGCCACCGGAGGGGTTCGGCACTTGGGACGATTTCAACCGCACCCTGCCTCCTGAGGATCAGGGTTCATGGTTCTCATGCAGTGATCCCTCGGGTGTGGGCCCGCGGCTGTTCTTCCAGCGCGTTCCCGAAGGCAAGGTCGCCAAGAATCGGGTGCATCTCGACGTGCGGGCCGGCACCGGACTCGTGGGTGAAGAACGCCTGGCCACGCTTCAGGCCGAATGCGCACGGCTGATCGCGCTCGGCGCGGTACACGTGAACACGCTGCTTGCCGATGAAGAGAACGAGTCGTGCATCGTGATGCAGGACATCGAGGGCAACGAGTTCTGTCTCGACTGAGCATCCTCGAAGACGACGAGTCGGGGGTGGCAGGCGCACGTCCGCGCGTCAGGGTGTTCTCACGTTCGTCCAAGCGCCCTCGATCTTTGTCCATGGATGAGTCCGTCTCCAGGGGTGAGGGTGGAGCCATGAGCGAATTCGGCGCCTGGGACACGGACTTCCTGCTGGATGAGCGGGCCTGGACGCCCGCGCCCGGGGCCGTCCAGAGATTCTTGATCACGGTGCCTCTGTGAGCCTGTGATCGACAACCGGAGGCACGGACTTCGGGATCCCCCGCGGTGTGCGCGCACAGCTCACCTGCCGGGTGCATCCGCCCTACCCACGCCACTCAGCGAGGCCGTCTCGGCAGAACTCGCCACGTGGGCCTCCTGTACGTCGACGGCGGCCTTGGCATGAACTCGCCCCGCCCGTACCCCACTTGAAGGCCTCCTGAAGGAGACCAAGGCAAATGGCACACCACGCCTCCAGCCCCATTGTGGAAAGGAATGTGATCGAGCGGCGACGGTTGCCGAGTGGGCTTGTGGCGCTGGCACTCGGCGGTTTCGGCATCGGGCTGACCGAGTTCCTGATCGCTGGGCTGCTGCCGCAGGTGGCGTCGAGTTTCGCGGTGTCCGAGGCGGCGGCGGGGTGGCTGATCTCCGGATACGCGTTGAGTGTCGCGGTCGGTGCGATCGCGCTGACCGCGGCGACGGCGCGACTGCCGCGCAAGGCAGTTCTGGTCGGCCTGGTGGCGTTGTTCGTCATCGGCAACCTGTCGTCCGCTCTCGCGCCGAGCTATCCGGTGATGCTGCTCGGGCGGATCGTCGCGGCCTTGTGCCACGGATCGTTCTTCGGTATCGGATCGCTGGTCGCTCGCAGTCTGGTCGCGCCGGAGAAGAAGTCCCGCGCGGTGGCGGTCATGTTCGCGGGACTGACGCTCGCGAACGTGCTGGGTGTGCCGTTCGGCGCGCTGGTCGGTGAACGCTGGGGCTGGAGAGCGGCCTTCTGGGCGGTCACCGCAATCGGCGTACTCGCGCTGGCGGGAATCACCACCCTTGTCCCCCACGGGGCGCAAGAGACGCGGCCGGCGACAGTGACGGGCCGCTCAGACCCGGCACCGGCCGACGGCTTGCGGGCCCAGTTCCGTGCGTTCCGCTCCTGGCAGGTCTGGCTGACCCTGACGGCCACCGCACTCAGCTACGGCGGGATGTTCGGTGCGTTCAGCTACATCGCCTACACGTTCACCGAGGTCGGCGGCTTCTCCCCCTCGGATGTCGCCTGGCTGCTGATGGTGTACGGCGTCGGTCTGGTCGTCGGGAACCTGGTCGGCGGACGAGCGGCCGACCACGACCGTGACCGAGCCCTCGTCCTCGCCCTGCTCGGACTTGCCGTCACCCTGGCCGTGTTCGGCCTGCTGGCCAGGAGCGCCACCGCTTCGGTGATACTGGTGTTTCTGATGGGGCTGTTCGGGTTCGCGAGCGTGCCCGGGATGATCACTCGCGTCACCGACTTCGCCCACGGGGCGGCGCTGGCCGCCAGCGCCAATGTGTCCGCGTCCAACATCGGCAACGCGCTTGGCGCCTGGCTCGGGGGTCTGGCCATCACCGCGGGTCTTGGCTACACCGCGCCGCTCTACGTCGGCGCCGGCATCGTACTGATCTCCGTCATTGTGATGGCCGTTGCCGCACGCCAAGCCAGGTCACCCGCGCCGCAGACCGAGCACTGCGTATGAATCGATGCCGGCGAGAAGAGCGCCTGTGGGTTGACTGGCCGTTCTCTACCCGCTCGTGTGGTCGGTGAGGGTTCGACCAGCGTCCTGGTTCGGGTGAGTTGTTCGGTGTGGAGGCATGCAAGAAGGGTCGTGTCCCCGGTCGTGGTGTAGCCGATCACGGTCCGTCGCTTCCGCTTTGGAGCCGTCCGGTACGTGCCGCAG